>JAFEBR010001014.1 GCA_018242565.1 Planctomycetota bacterium
AGTTGAAAGTTCCATTTGAACAAAGCCAGGCCGAATACATCCGGGATATTCATAAGTCGCTCGAATCCATCCGTTCGCACTCCAGTCAACTTGCTCAGGCTGAAGCCGACGTCGAGACGCATGCCTCTCCGAAGAAACATGCCCAAATGCGGGGGTTGGGAATGGCTGGCAATACGACCGGCCGCGCTGGGACACGGGGCGCTGCCGGCGGCCGTGGAGCGACGACGGGTCGCGGAACGGGGGCCGCGGGCAGTAATAATGGCAAAGCGGTCATTCGCGATGAGAATGAAGGTGAGCGGAAGATCCGCGAAGCCGTGCTGGCCAATGCCCAGAAGCAGGTCGATTCGTTGAACGAGAAAATTGAGGCCGAACAGCAGACGATGGAAGATCTGCGGCAACAGCGCCGTGAAGCTCCCCAGAAATTCCGGGAAGAATCGCTGTCCCAGCGGCAGGCCTTGCGGCGGGCCCGCTACCGTGAGTCTGAGTTGTCGGCGCGCGCTCAGGCGGCCGCCCGGGGTCAGTGGACGGCCGAAACGATTCGTTCCCAGGTGAAATCGCTCGAGACCTACGTCCCCCTGCATCTCGATGTCGAACAAACCCGCTTGCTTCAATCGGTCAAATACAAACCACCGCAGCACTGACGGGCGCGGCTGGCGACAAGGCTGTCACGGGAATCGGTGTTCTACTCTGCGGAGGCTGCGGCTGATCTTCTGGCGGCCTCTGGCCTCGTCGGTCCCCCGTCACTCGGTGAAACCCTGGCCTTCTGTGGAACATGGACCCAGGGATCCACAACCAGAGGGAAGACGGGCCGTGCCAGATCTCGGAGAAACCGGAATTGTCCCGAAATTCAATCCATTCCCATCTTGACTAAACTCAACAGTTCTGCGACAAGCCGCGGCTCTCCTTCTCTCAGAATGTCATTTGCTTGTTTTTTTGATTGACCGGTGGCTGTTGGCCACCCAGTCGTCCGACTGCCAAGGAAGGCCTGTCAGATGTACAAATCGTTGTCGATTCTGATCAGTCTGTGTGTCCTGCTGCCCTTTGCAGGCTGCGAACACATGGTCGAAAACCGGGTTGTGCAGCGGTTCGAAAAAAGCCTGCAAGAGCACGATCTCGACCTGATGAAGGAAGAGACCTCGAGCACTTTTGAAGAAAAAGTCGCTCACGACGAGGAGATCTTCAAGGCCCTGAAACTGCTCGACCTGCCTGAAGGCACTCCCAAAATCACCAGCGTCAAGAACGAACGCAAGGAGAAACACGGGAAAATCGTGCGGAAACGCGTGTGGTGCACGATCGGAGCGGAACAGCGCAAAGTGGTCTTCATGTTGAAACCCGAGGGCGATACGGGTCGCTGGGTGATCGACGATTTCTATTTGAGCAAATCCGATCTGGAGAATGACCGGTCTGTGGCCGCCCGTCTGACGGTGTTGTTGTGCGTCCACAAATCGCTCGACGCCTGGAAGACAGGCTCGCGCGAAAAGATCCTGGCAACCGCCACACCTGAATTCGCTCAGTCGCTGTCAGAGCTGTCGCCGTTGCAGCTTTCACAGTTCTCGAAAAAGATCATGGCCAACATGGCCGAAACCACCAAGATTCTTCCGAACGAACGAATCGGCGACGAAACGGCCGAACTCGCCGTGGCCAAGCTGGAAGCTCATCTGGTGCTGTCGCTGCGACGTGATGGTCAGCGCTGGAAACTCGATGACCTCGCCGTCAAAGCCCGCCGGACGGGCGACGATATTGCTTCCGCCCGTCTGACGGCCGGTGCGATGTCGGCGGCACTGCGGTTCGCCGATGCCTACCGACGTGCTGACAAAGAATCGCTGCAGGCGGTCTGTACGCCGCGGTTCTATGCGGGGTGCCTGGCCGATTCTGATGTCACTACAGTCAAGCTGCCTGAATCGGGCCCGGGGCTCGATGCCTTCGATATCAAGCTGGAAGAAAAAACGGCCACGTTCGTGCTGCCGGCCGGGAACGAGTGGCTCAAAATCAGCCTGGCACTGCAACCTCTGGAGCAGTTGCACGCCGCCCCGAAATTTCTGGTGGACGAAGTCACGATTTATGATCAGGCCCAGGACAAACGCCTGTCGGCCTTGTTCACGGCTCAGGATACACTCGAAGCGTTTTGCGCGGCATACGTTCGCCGCGACCTGAAAGGCATCAAGAATAACTCAACGTACGACTTCAACGAACGTGTCTGGGAACGGGCGACTGACGAATTCCTGCAGGGCTTGCCCACGACGGAATACTCGCACCATCGACCGAAGGTCAGCCAGATGCGTTTCGAAGGCTCACTGACCGAAATCATGGTTGAGCACGGCGACATCCCTGTCACCTATCGCCTGCGTGACGAGAACGGCCGGATTCTGGTTGATGACGTGCTGACCCCGTCCAATGATTGGCCGAATTCACTGAAGGCCACCGGCGAAGTGCTGATGCCATTGCTGTGCTTCCGCGATGCTTTGCGGAACTCTCGAATTGCCTTGGTGCGTTCCAATTGCAGTCGCGAATTTGCCAAGCACGCCTGGAATCACTTCGACACGGTTCCCCGGTTTGATATCGACCTCGAGGGTTACTTCGGAGCACCCCTCGTGCGGATCAGCCGCAAGGATGATCGTGCGAAAATCGTGTATGGCGATGATTCGTACGGAGCCCTGGTGGATATCGTCAAAGACCAGGGGCAGTTTGTGGTTGACGAAGTGGTGTTCATCTCTGGATCCGGCGAAAACCAGCGTATTGCTCTGAAGAAAACGCTGCGCAGCCAGTTGTCGAATGGTGAGATCTCGACATCGACGGTGCCGTTGCTGTCCAATGGAGCAGGGGGCGGCGTCTTCACTGAGGACGAAATGGGTTCGAATCGACCCGGCAAATAAGGCCTCCGGAGCAACGTCTATTTATGCTGCCCAGTCGATTGCGTGCTTTCACGACGGCCGCCACCCCAGGCGGGCGCACCCCCCAAGCCGAGGGGGGCTCAGCTCTCACCGGCCCCAAAATCTGTAACCGGGGGCCTGTCGTCAAGTTGCCGACGCCGCGACAGGCTAAGCCCGTATCGCGGCGCTGTCAGGATTAATACCGAGATACGGCGCAGGTTCAGACTGTGCCGCCCGGCCCCTTATTCGTCGCTGTCGGCGCTGTCGCCGTGTGTCGCATGCGCCGGCTGGCTGGGAGTCTGGCCTTTGCCGGTCAACGTCCAGATGGCGACCGCGCTCATTACGAGCAGCGAATAAAAGAAGAAGAGCACGAGCATCTTGCCGATCACCGTGATCGCCTGTCCGTCTTCCTTTCCGAACGTGTCGATTTCCCGGCGGTCGAAGTCTGGCGAAAAGGCAGTGCCCGTCGCAGTTTCGCTATGTGAGGGGGTGGCCACGGCATGTTCAGACACAGGAATGACTCCTCCAAAACGAAAAATTCAATCGACGCAGAGACAGGGGCGTATTTTGGAGAAATCGGGGCGAGTTGTCGAGTGAAAATCGCGTTGATAAAATTCGATTCATGCATTGTCGCCACTTTCATTCTGCCCCGTTGTCCCGCCGCGAAATGCTGTGGCGGTGTGCCAATGGATTCGGTGCCGTGGCTCTCCAGTCGCTGTTGCACGACCCGGCGTTCGGAGCCGACGCTGGAGCTCCGGCGTCAGCGAACCCGCTGGTGCCGCGTTTGCCGCATTTTTCAGCCAAAGCCAAAAGTGTGATTTTTTTGTTCATGGATGGCGGTCCCTCTCAGGTGGATACGTTTGATCCGAAGCCGCGTCTCGAACGCGAGCATGGCCAGAAGATCAAGATGAAGGTTCCTCCGACCCAGTTCGACAATGTGGGGAATGTGCTGAAATCCCCTTGGGCATTTCACCAGTACGGTCAGAGCGGCATCCCTGTCAGTGATTTGTTTCCCCAGGTGGCCCGCCATGTCGACAAGTTGGCCGTCGTGCGGTCAATGACGTCAGAGTTTTCAGAACACACGAATGCCAATTACTTCATTCACTCGGGTTTCGGGATTCAGGGACGCCCCAGCATGGGGGCCTGGCTCACTTACGGCCTGGGGAGTGAATGCCGCGATCTGCCTGGTTTCGTCGTGCTCAACAGCGGCATGATCCCGCCTGGTGGGCTCGATTGTTTCAACAGCGGTTTCCTGCCAGCGTCGTTTCAGGGATCATTATTTGGAGGCGGCGAGGCGCCCGTGGCTGATATCCGGCGGGCCGAACCGACTGACCGCCTGCAGCAGAATAAACTGGCTCTGCTCCGGAAACTCGATGCGCGGATCATTGATCGTCTTGGCCAGGTCGATACGCTGGAATCGGCTATCGGAAACTACGAACTTGCGTTCCGGATGCAGACCGCCGTTCCCGATCTGATCAACTTCGGTGACGAGTCTCGCGCGACCCAGTCGCTGTACGGGATTGATGCCCAACCGACCGAGATTTTTGGCCGGCAGTGCCTGATTGCCCGGCGGTTGGTCGAACGGGGGGTCCGCTTTGTAGAACTGCTGTGCCAGAGTGTCGGGCACGATCGCTGGGATCAGCACGCGAATCTGGCTGCGGGTCATGCTCTGAACGCCCAGGCAGTCGACAAACCGATCGCCGGCTTGTTGCAGGACCTCGAATCTCGTGGCCTGCTCGACGAGACTTTGGTCGTCTGGGCCGGCGAGTTCGGTCGCACGCCAATGGCCCAGGGGGCCGATGGTCGTGATCACAATCCGTTTGGCTTCACCATTTGGCTTGCCGGCGGTGGCATCAAGGGTGGCACCATTTATGGTGCCACCGATGACTACGGCTATTACGCCGTGGAAAACAAGCTGCAGATGCACGATCTGCATGCCACCATTCTGCACCTGCTGGGTGTCGATCACACGCGACTGACCTATCGGTTTGGCGGTCGCGACATTCGCCTGACTGACGTTTACGGCGAAGTGATTCGCGAAATCCTCGCGTAGTCACTGCCGCCGAAAAAGTGCGATATCTTGTGCCGGAGTCTCAGTAGTTCCTCAGCAATTTGCGATCCGCGCGGAACTTCAGGCTATCCGGAATCGGTCCGCGGATTCGTGGTTGAGGGTTCGCGTAATAGATGACGTTGCTGGCACTGCTGCTGGGGGCCGCGTCATAAGAAAAACTGCGGTACGTCGAATTGGCCGCCGCGCTGGGACTGGTGGCCGGTGCGGCAGCAGGTTCTGGTACGGGTGGTGCATACTCATTGACCGGGGCGGCCGCGGCCGGAGCGGGAACGCAGCAGGTGCCGACCGGAGCACAGCATGTCGGCTGTGGCGAACAGCAGGCACGGTGCCAACAGCTTCCGGCTTCGAGTGTGGTGGCAGAAACCAACAAGCCGAAAGAGCCTAAGGTAACCGCCAATGTGATTCTGGACATGACATGCTCCTCTCGTGAAGTGCCGTTTCGTGCCGACAGGCGACGCAACCGCCAGCAGTCATCGACGGAATGAAAAACACCATCTTGAATTTTACGCGGGCACATCTGGCCACTCCAATCGATTTTGCTGAGGCTTACTGAAAAGTCACAGTCCCGTTGCGTGACTCGATATTCTCGCGACGGGCCGCCTTTTGCACGCCGCAGAGGCAGTCCCGCGAGAGTTCCAGGCAACCGTCAGACAAGATCCCGAGCGAACGTGCCTTGGCGGCAGGATTGGAACGATTCGGGATTTGCTGCAAACCTCGTCTATTTGCAGGCTTGCGAGGCAAGACGATTGGGCCCGACGCATTGCTGGCAACCACTGGCACAGCGTTTGAACGGTTGGCGGGGAACGTCAAGTTCCGGCTCCGATAACACAGGCGGTGCATGCGACATCTGCTCTTGATTCTGGTGATGCTTGGTGGCATTTCGCGACTGGTCGCCGACGAGCCCGCCGACATTTCCAAATCCAACGCCCAAGTCAGCGCACTTCCGGCACCTGTCAAGTCGTATCTCAAGCAGGGCTGGTTGGTGCAGGAAACGGACTCGTTTCGCGTGTTCTGTGCTCCGCAGTTGCCCGAGGCACCGCGTTTACCGGCTACCTGCGAGGCGCTGCGTCGGCAATTGCTCGACACCTGGTCTGTGGGTGAACCATTGGCCTGGCAGCCGCGGTGCGACATTGTTGTCCATTCGACAGTGGCCGGATACAGCCGCGAACTGGGACTAGAGAGTCGGCAGTCTTCAGGCTGTGCGACGATTGAATTATCGGGGAAGCAGGTCAAAAAGCGGCGTGTCGATCTGCGTGCCGATGCCGCCGACTGGTTGACCACGGCCTTACCCCATGAGCTGACCCATGTTGTGCTGGCAGATCAGTTCGCTTCGCAGCAGATTCCGCGGTGGGTCGATGAAGGAATTGCCATCCTGGCAGAACCGGCCTCTCGTCAGGCGCAACGACGGCAGGCTCTGCAGCGGGCACTGACGCACGTGCCCAGGTTGACCGCCCAAGACCTGATGGCACTGCGCGATTACCCGACAGGGGCCCGTCGTGACCTGTTTTATGGAGAATCGGCCGCGCTCGTGGCCTGGCTGGTGGAACGAGATTCGCCGGCCCGTTTTCTGGAATTTGTCCAAGCGTCTCAGACCCAGGGTTGGCAGCGTGCTCTGACCGACATTTACCACATCGAGTCGACGGCTGAACTCGACCGCCTCTGGCAGAAACGGGGCGTTGGAACGAAGCTCACCGTCGAATTGTATGCCCGTCGAATTGCCAACATCACGAGTGGTCTGCAACTCGACTGATTGACCGCTGATTTGTGAGCCGTTGCCTGCGCGGCGTGTAGCAAGATTCGTCCCAGAGGGGATGGCTGCAGGGCCCGCACGGTTGGAAATGGGCTGCAGATCCTTCGGTCCAATCGGCTTGATAGCCCGTAAATCCTCCCTGATTCCCCGGGCTGCCCAAATTGCGATGGGGCTGAGCTTGTCTCTTGGTTTCGGTTCTGGCGGACGTCATAATAAAGGAAAGCAGGTTGGTGCCCGTTCCTGTAAGAATCTGATGTGATAATGCCTTCGACTCCGCACGATCCCCCTATCAATCGCCGCAGGTTTCTCGGCGCCAGTGCTGCCAATGCGGCCGGCATGGCGGCCGCGGGCGTCGTGGGTTGGGGCGGGGTGGCGCAGGCCAAGTCGAGCCCAGGCGAAAAAATCGCAGTCGGTGTCATTGGTGTACGCGGACAGGGAAAGACGCTGGCCACGGCTCTGGCCGGTTTTCCAGATGTCCAGGTCGCTGCCTTGTGTGACGTGGACGAATCGTTGCTGCCGGTGGTATCGCGGGAGGTCGAATCCCAGCAGGGGCCGGCTCCGATCTTGGTCAAAGACTTTCGTCGTCTGCTCGACGATCCGCAGGTCGATGCCGTCGTGATTGCCACGCCAGACCACTGGCATGCCGCCATGACCATCCTGGCCTGTCAGGCAGGTAAAGATGTATACGTCGAAAAGCCAGTGTCGCACACGCTCGCGGAAGGCCCGGCGATGATCGCCGCTGCGACCCGGCATCAGCGGGTCGTGCAGTCGGGACTACAGCAACGGTCGGGCACCCACTTTCAGTCGGCGGTGGACTTCGTGCAGAGCGGCCGACTTGGCACCGTTCACCTCGCCAAGGCGTGGACGATTCACCAGCGCAAGTCGATCGGGTATCGCAAAAACACCGAAGTTCCTGCGGGCGTCGATTACGAACTCTGGCTCGGGCCCGCGCAGTCGCGACCCTTCAATCCCAACCGGTTTCATTACAACTGGCATTGGTTCTGGGACTACGGAACCGGCGAACTGGGGAACTGGGGCGTCCATCTGCTCGATGTGGCCCGCTGGGGATTGGGGGTGGAATTTCCCAGCCAGGTCTCGGCGGTCGGTGGCAAATTTCATTTCCAGGATGATCAACAGACACCCGATACATTGACCGTCAACTACACCTACCCGGGCCGCATGATCTGTTGGGAGCATCGCCTGTGGAGTCCCCATGGCCAGGAAGGACGCAGCGCGGCAGTTGCCTTCTACGGCGATCGCGGAACGCTGATCGTCGACCGAGGTGGCTGGAAAGTGTATGGACAGAAAGATTCTGTGACCGCCGAGGGGAGCGAATTGCTGGAACCCCATCTGCGGAATTTCATTGACTGCGTGCGGTCACGCAACGTACCGGTATGTCCCCTGGAAGTGGGGCATGTTTCCAGCAGCCTGTGTCATCTGGGGAATCTGGCGTATCGAATGGGACGCAGCCTGGACGTGCAGCCCCAGACCGGGGTGATCGTCAACGATGTTGCCGCCGCCGCTTTGACGCGAACCGACTATCGCGCCCCCTGGAACGCCATCTCGATTTGATACGGACTCGGCGGGGGTCGTATTCGGACGATTTCGAACACCTCGAAAAGATCTCGCACTCTTCGGCGCAGGTTTAGCTTATGTCCCGACTGTCCTGGTATCGCCACTTCGGCCAGCAGATGCGTTTGGCCGACAGGGGCGGCGTACGTAAGGACATCGTTCCTCGGCCTGCCGCGCGAAGAAACTTGGGTGGCCCGGGTGTCTGGCTGGTCTGGCTGGTTTTCGTCGTATCGGGACCTGCGACACCGGCGGCCGATGACGAGCCCATCAATCTGCAGGCC
Organism: Planctomycetota bacterium; assembly: GCA_018242565.1. Lineage (GTDB taxonomy): Bacteria > Planctomycetota > Planctomycetia > Planctomycetales > Planctomycetaceae > JACQFH01. The sequence continues at coordinate 8,545 of JAFEBR010001014.1, forward strand.
GGCCTTGCCTTCCGGCAGGCATTAGAGCAGCCCTTCGGTCCTTCGTGGGATCACATCGACCTGCGGATGATTACCAGGGCCATCACCGAGGGGCCGCGGGTGGCGGTCCTGCTGGATCGCCGTATCGATCCCACCATCGAGCGTTCTCCGAAACTCGCAGGCGAAACGTTGCGCGACAGCCTTGACCGTCTGGCTGAAGACTGTGGAGCGCGGGCCACGATTCTCGGGAACCTGGTATACATCGGCCCGAGCGCGACCACCGCGAAGCTGCGCACGCTCGCGGCCTTGCGGAAGGTCGAGTTGAAAGACCTGAAGCTGGCGGAGTCGCGGCGCAGCTTTCTCGGCCGGGGCCGACCCTTGCGCTGGCACGATCTCGATCGACCGGGGGAGATTCTGCAGCACCTGGCCGACGAATACCGCCTGTCAATCGACGGGGTCGAACAGATTCCTCACGATCTCTGGGGGGCCGCCGCGTTCCCTGACGTGACACCCGTCGAAGCACTGACGCTGGTCCTGGGGCAGTTTGATCTGACGTTCGCCTGGAGCAACGACGCACAGCGTATCACCCTGGAGCCCATTCCAGAGCAGGTGGCCATTGAGAAACCGCATGATCCTCCGAAAGGCACCACACCTGCTGCGGCCCTGGCTCGCTGGAAAGAGAGTCTGCCTGATCTCGACGGGCGAGTCGCCGGGGGTAAGATCCTGGTGAGCGGTACCGAAGAACTGCATGAAACGCTCGACCGCATTCGCCGGGGCGGACCCGCACAGACGAATGCAAAAACAACGACCGGTGATCACGGTTCGACCACCGCACGACTGCCTCCGTTGAGTTCGAAACGCTACAGCGGCAAGATTGAAAACAAAAAAGTTCGCGATTTGATGGCCTTTCTTGAGACACCGGCACAGGGGCAGATTCGATTTGACTATGATCCGGATGAGTTGGCTGCAGCCGGAATCGATCTCGATCGTCTCATTTCGCTGGAGTTGAAGAACGACAAGATTCAGGACCTGCTCCGGAAAACGTTTGCCGGTCTGGGAGTTGAATTTGAGCTTCAGGATCGTACGGTGAAGCTCAAGCCGGCTCGACGTTAACAGCCTGACTTCGTAGTCGAAACTGTTGTTCCGGGCTATAAGGGTGGCGATACAAAACAGTTCAAAGCAAAGTCACGCCGTAATGGGAGCAGGGGCATGAAAAGCAGGCTTGTCGGAGGAGTGGCCGCGGTCGTTATTGTTGCCGTCGCGGCCTTGTGGCTGGAACCTGATCAGACCGTCCTCGGAAAACTTGCTGGCGACGCCTTTTTTCAGGGACGGCCGACCCGGTCCTGGATGCGATCTCTGCGAGGCGGCCCCAGTGATCAGGCGGCCGCAAAAGAGACCTTGCAGAATGGCGGCCCGGCTGCGGTGCCCGTGTTAGGGGCAATGCTGGTTCAGGCCCGCGAACCAGAAATCCGCTTCACGGCCGCGGATCTGCTGGCCAAGCTCGGATCCGATGCCAGTCCCGCGGGGGCGGCCCTGTTGGCCGGCGCTCAAGATGCCGACCCGCACGTGCAGGCCGTCTGCGTGGCCGCGTTACCCAAGGCGGGGGTTCCGTCCAGCCAGGCCGTACCGGTCCTGATGGCCCATCTGAAAACCGATCACCTGGTTGTGGCCGCGCGGGCTCTGGCGGGTTATCGCGAGGCGGCGGCGGGCGCGATTCCGATGTTGCTGGAGATTTTCCGAGACAAGAATCAACCCACAGAATCACGTTGGAATGCCGTGCGGACACTCGGCAAAATCGGGCCAGCGTCGGCCGTGGCGATCCCTGATTTGATTCAGGGGTTTGACGACGCCGAATGGAGCATCCGCGAACATTGCGCCGAATCCCTCGGAGAAATCGGTCCCGCCGCGGCGCCTTCCGCGCTGCCCGGCATGGTGCGTTTGCTGTCTGATGCGGTGCCACGCGTCCGCCGGGACGCTGTCCGGTCATTGGGGCAGATTGGCGGAGCTGCCGTGGAAGCCGTGCCGGAAATCCGCAAGTTGCTGGAAGACCCCGAGGAAATTGTGCGGGTGGCGGCCCAAAATGCGCTCGAGAAACTGGCCCCGCCCGAAAGCAGCGATCAACCGGGGGCCGACAAACAGCCAGCCGAGAATAGGCCATCAGAATCCGGCCCGAAGAATAAGGCCGGCGAGAATTGACGGCCCGTCAGGGTTCCCAGATCACACTGTCGACCGCGCGTTCGACCTGCTGCTGCGCGAAATCGTCGGATGCCAGATACAGACCGACGAACGCATACGCCCGTTCGCGATGCCGAAAACAGGTCATGTGCTTGCGCTGCGGCGGTTCTTCTCCTACGCTTTCAAACAGCCATCGCTGGGCGCGCACGCCATGAATGTTGACAGTCTGGCCAGGTTGCAGCAGCTTCCATTCAGAAATCCCGAACGTGTCGTGCTGGTGTCGCTGTTCGAGATGATCGGCCAGTTCCGCATTCATGCAGATCACCTGCATGGTGGCCGCTGCATCGGTGGGAATTACATATCGTACGAGAAAAACTTCGCTGTCGAGTTCACCCGGAGGAATCACGGCACTTGTGGTTTGGTTCCAACCCTCGGGGACGAGAAATCGCAGACCTTCCGTACGATTGTGATAAACGGGCGCATTACTGAGTTCTGGAGCCGACGGTCGCGATTGGCATCCCGGCGACAGGCAGCCGACCATCAAAGCGATCGCGCCCAGGGGGAGATAACGACGGTTCCGGTTGTTCGTCCTCGCGTTTTTGGGGCGAATCGCGGACGGTAGGGCCTGGCTTGGCGATTGCGTCACGGTATTTCGACCACCTCGCCCCCGGCAATCGTCGAGAGCCCATACAGGACGTTGAGGTCGGTGTACGACGAGAGACCGTGGACTGAGCCATCCGCAAACAAAAAGAACACGACACTCTCGTGGGGAGAGAAGAAGTCGTAAGGTTCGCTGAAGGGACTGGTCAGGTTGCTATGGCCGAATCGGGCCAATGCCAGAGCGGGGGCCATTTCGATGGTGGCCGAGTAGACCGGTGCTCCTGGGCTGGTTTGGATGAGCCCGGCAGCCACCACGCCGGCCCAGGGGGCCCGTGTGAACAGCGATGCCCGTTCACCGATGGCTACGGTAGAACTGGCTCCATCCCGAATATCGCTCAACCTCAGATTGCCATTGCGCCGAAACAAGCCGTTACTGTGGTCCGGGTCGGTGTTGATGTTGCCAAACGAACCAAAGCAGGCGACGTAGCTGCTGGGCACGGCGGTCGTGACGGGCTTCACGAAATAGTCGGTAATGGTGAACACACTCGGTTCCTGGTCGCTGGGGCAATTGGCAATCGGAATTGAATGCAGCCGCACATCAGTATTCAGCTTGTGTTCTACCGGCATGTTGAAGTTGATGGCGTTGTACAAACCCGACTGATCGAGGTTCGGTAGAATCAGCGACAGCCAACTCCAGCCGGGACCGTTGGGCAACACGTTGGTGGTGGGACGGGGGGCATCGAGAATCAGCATGCCGGGCGGTTTGATGTTGACGGGGGGCGCATAATTCGGACCGAAATAGAGATAACCGGGGGGGAATGAGCGATGCGACTCGTGATACAGCAGGACGGCGAGCCCCAGTTGTTTGAGCTGGCTGCGGCATTGCGCGCGGCGTGCCGTTTCCCGGGCTGCCTGAATGGCCGGCAGCAAAAGAGACACGAGCACGCCGATGATGGCGATTACCACCAGCAATTCGATTATCGTCAGCCCGCGCCGCCTGGTCATGGTTTACGTCTCGCTGTCTGGATTTTCTGCCGGTCTGGCGGAAATCATGCCGGTACCGCAAATCTTATCGGTCCCGACTGATGTTGGAAAGATCGGATCTGTCGCTTGATTGAGCGGACCGCTCTTCAATGCTCTATGCGAACCCTCTAGAATCAATCGCCAGGGGCCGCTTCAGTGTCCCAGACCCGTCCTGTCAGGTAATCCCTCGAAATGCCCGTCGATTTGGAGAACTTGTTTCCCTCACTCGTGGCGGTGCTGCCCCTGTTGCCCGCGGCCGGCAGTCTACTGGCGACCCTCTTGGCGGCGATGGGTGGCGCTTTGGCGGGGGGCGCGATCCTGCGGCCGGCCGTATTTGCCAAGCTGGCACGTGGTTTGGCTCGTCAGTATCGCGGACTGTTGGTGCTGACAGCCCTGGCCTGCTTCATTTGGGGACTCTGGCAGTTACTTCCGGTTGCATCCGCCCTTCCCGCTGTCGGCGATCACCGGCTGTCCGAGGGAATTTGGCCCATGTTCCGCGGACACCCAGGACGCACGGGGCATGTTGATTCCATCCCTGGTCCACGACGCGGCGGCGTGCGCTGGCGCAACAATCGTGACCTGACTTTTTATTCCACTCCAGCCGTGCTCGGGAACTCTGTGCTGGCTGTCGGATTCAAAGGGGACTCGGCGCGGCTACTCAGTTGGGATCTGTCGACGGGGTCTCAGCACTGGAACCTGACACCGCCTGGCCATCGGGCTACGTTTTCCTCCCTGGTGGCCGATCACGAATGGCTGATTTGTGGAGAAGGGTTTCACAGTACCCCGAATTGCGCTCTCCTGGGTTTGTTGCGACACGGTGAGACGCCACCCCAACAAGTCTTTCGCTTTTCCACGCGCGGACACATCGAAGGCACGCCGATCATCGCCGATCGAAAGGTCTATTTCTCGGCCGGAGACGACGGCATCTACTGTCTCGGACTGCCGACGGTATCTGGAACGCAGCCCGAATTGATTTGGCATGTCCCCGGAGATCGGTTCCCTGACGCCGAAACCGCCCTGCTGCTGCATGGTGACCGTTTGTTCGCAGGGTTGGGCTTTGGTGGCCAGTGTGTCAGCATCCTGGCTGCCGATTCGGGGGCCGAACTCGCACGCCTGCCTATGCCCTATCCCGTGTTCAGTCCACCTGCCATTCATGATTCGCGGCTCTTTATTGGAATGGGAACGGCAGATTACAGTCCCGGCGCTGATCCAGGTCGGGGCGAAGTCCGGTGCATCAACCTGCAGAGCCTCGAGACCGAATGGAAATTGCCTGCGGCGGCCAGTGTCGTATCGGCAATGGTCGTGACCGAAAATGAAGTGCTGTGGACCACTGTCTCCGGCAGCCTGGAAATTGCGTCTCTCGAGGGGAAACATCGCCGTACTTGGAAGGCGGGTGCGCGGTGCCTCACAGCGCCCGCCGTGACGCCTGAAATGATCTACGTTGTCACATGCGACGGTCGAATCACAGGCCTGTCACGGGACTCACTCGAAACCTTATGGACGGCGACGCTGGGGGAGCCCGGAGAGTACATCAGCAGTCCCGTCGTGTGTCACGGACACATTTTCGTGGGGACTCCGCACGACGGATTTGTGAGCGTGGGCGAACCGCTGGCTGGAGTTGACAGCCCCGATGCATCGGCACTCAGTCGCGGCACCACCCACGCCGACGGTTCCGTGATCGCGTCAGCTTATGGGCTGTCCTGGACCTGGCACATGCCTGAGTCTGAGGAGAAACTCGAATGCGCGGGCCCGCCACTCATTACCGAAACCGAGTTGCTGGTAACCTGGAATTCGGCCCATCGCGGCAAACTCGTCTGCCTCGATTTCAGAGGCAGTCCGCCACAGCGTCCACGCTGGACCTGGCGTTACTCTCACCGCGCGGTTGTGCCACCGCAGGTTGCCGGGGATGAAATTGTCTGCATGGATACGCCGCCCGGTGGTGCCGGTCACTTGATCGCACTGGATCGGTCCACGGGGAACGAACGCTGGCGCACAGAATTGGCTGCTGCGGGGACTTCGCTGTCGGTTGAGGACGACGCGATTTTTGTTTCGTCGACTGACGGCGCGCTGGCTCGCTGTTCATCTCTGGGGCAATGGGAGTGGCATGTATCGGCGGGGAGCATCGAGTTTCCGGTGCAGGTGGTCGGCAATCTGGTAATTGCCGTTGCATCTCGCCCCGATCGATTGCAGGCCCTGGATAGTCTGACAGGTGAGCGACTCTGGCAGGTCGACTTGCCTGCCGCACCGCTCGCAGCCCCGCTCGTTGTTCATGACCGGATTTTTGTCTCACTGAATTCCGGATTGCAGGTCCGGTCGATATTCAACGGACAAGAGATTGTGGCGTCGCGCTCTCCAACCGAGACGTTACGGACCGGCCATTCGCCCTGGACTCTACCTGCGGCGGAGGGTGTCTACTGGGGCGAGTCCTCCCGTGTATTCCAACTCGGTCAGATCACAGAGATTCTGCCTGGCAGTAATCTGGCCGTGGGGGCGAATGGAGCTGTTTTCGTGAATCGGGCTGGCCATCTGACCCACCAGAGTTCCGTCGGCACGGCCCGTGTCGCTTTGGATGTAAGCGGAGTTCCCCCCCTGGCTGGTCCCCTGTCGCTCGAGCTGCGGCAGGGGATGATTTATGTCTGTCAGCAACAGGGCACGATCTGGTGTCTGGCTCCCCGGAGACCGCAGTGACCAGATCGCCGGGCACCCGTTCAGATGTTGTTGCAGCGAAAGATGCGACCCCCATCTGGCCACAGATTCACTTCTGGAATCAGCCCTGCCCCGGAAATGAAACTGAGACACACCGCGTGCTTGGGGGAAAGGGCGCGTCACTGGTCCGGATGCATGCCGCGGGGCTTACAGTTCCTCCGGCGTTTACGCTCACCACTGCAGTCTGTCAGCGGTATTTTGCTGAAAACCGCAGCTTGCCGCGAGAGTTCTGGAAGAAAGTCTGGCAGGCCGTGGCGGAACTCGAACGCTGCACCGGGCAGTCATTTGGTGCGGGGCAGGCCCCCTTAACAGTGGCCGTGCGGAGTGGCGCCCCTGCCTCGATGCCCGGTCTGATGGCGACCATTCTGCACTGCGGGTTAGTCGAACCGTACGTGCGCCACATCGATGACGAGACCATTTGGCATAATTTCGCGAGCTTCATCGAACCTCTGTGTGGGGCTGCGACGCTGCCGCCGCCAGGTTCACTGCCAATTCGCGCCTACTGCGACGCGATTCTGCGCACTTTGGAAGAGTCTGGTCGCCGAGCAGCGCTGCAGGACCCCTGGGACTCTCTGCAATTGGCCATTTCACTGATTTTTGATTCCTGGGATTCGGATGCAGTTCGGAGGTATTCTGAGGCACGCGGTCTGACGGCGTCAGTTGAGGGGACTGCGGTGACGGTGCAGGTCATGTTTGCCGCGGACGTATCCGGCGTGGCTTTCTCCCGCAACCCGCTTGATTTCGAGTCCGATGATCATCTGGTCGTGGAAACGGTCGCCGGTTTGGGGACGGCGCTCGTAGGGGGCCGGGCGACTCCCGATCGCTGGCAGGTTGAACGGAAATTGTTGACGTGCGTGAAACAGGCTGACTCTTCGGCGTCGAGAGAAATTTGTCCCCGCATCCAGGATTTCGCTGACCGGGGGTTATTGCCCCTGTGTCGGGAGTTGCTGCGACTTGAGAATCATTGGGGAGCGGCTCTCGATGTGGAGTTCGGTTACTCAGATGGCCAATTGGTGTTTTTCCAGGCACGGCCTATCGAAACCATTCGTGAGCAACTCCAGCGCGAGCAAATCCTGGCCACGGAACAACTCCGATTGGAACAACTCGGGAATGCCGGCCGCGGATTCTGGGTACGACACAATCTGGCCGAAACACTCCCCCTGCCGACGCCCTTGACCTGGGATCTCTGGCGACAGTTTATGTCCGGTTCCGGTGGTTATGGGGACCTTCATCGTCGACTGGGGTTCCAGCCTACACGACGAGTCTGCAGCGAGGGGTTCCTGGAATTGCTTTACGGACGAATCTATACCGATCCGCGGCGACTCACAGAGATGTTCTGTGGTGCCTGGCCGCTGGTGTTTGATCAGGACCAGTTGCGTGCCGATCCCGAACTCTTGCGTGCCGGTCCCACTCGGTTTGATGTCGAGCAACTCGATCCCTGGTTTCTGTTGCGCTGGCCATTTGTCGGGCTTGTGATGGCGCGGGCGCGTCGGCGGATGCAGATGGTCGGCGATCAACTGTTCCAGGCAGACAGGAGTGACCGCCAGATCGTTCAGGGCGCGCGTCCGCTCGAACTCCCTGGCAGTGATCTGGTCGATCTGCCGGTCCCGCGCCTGTTCGAGCGATTGGACGAGCACTGCCAGCGCGCATTTCATGAGGCCGCCTGCGAGATGCTGTTGCCTGGGGCTCTGGCCGTCGCGTCCTGGTCAGCGGTGGAACGCGACATTCTGGGAATACTCGGCGCTGAATCCGGTCGGCCGCTGTTGAATCGCCTGCTCGCCGACATTCCCGATCCCATACTCGATCGCCAGCATCAGCTTCTGGAACATGTTCCGTCGAGCCCGCAGTCGCTGTCCAAATTTCTAGCTGAGTTCGGTCATCGGGGGCCAAATGAACTCGAACTGTCGGCTCCGCGCTGGCGTGAATGCCCGGAACTCGTGCCACGACATCCGCAGCGCCCCCCACGTGGCCGGGGCCCTGGTCTGCGAGCGACTTGGCACGTGGTGCGCGAGGTGGCGCGGGCGTTGTCCGCTGCCGGAGCGTCCAGTTTGCAGGGAGAGATTCTCGGTCAATATTGCCGGGCGCGCAAGTTTCTAGTCCAGCGTGAGCAGGGTAAAGATCGGTTTCTGCGCGCCTATGCCGGAATTCGCGTCGTCACGGAAGAACTGGCCCGGCGTTTGAAACTTGGTAACGATCTGTATTTCCTGACGGTTGCAGAATTGCGAGCGTTCAGCCAAGGCGCCGAATTTCACGGTCAGATTGCGTACCGCAAAACCGAGCGGGCCGTTTTTCAGTCGTTCAGCCCGCCGTTGGTTCTGGAGTCTGAAACGGGCCACAGCGTCGTAGCCCGCATCGATAAGGCACCGCGGGGACGACTGCCTGGCATGCGTCACCGAGAAATCGGCGCCAAGGTCTTGTCCGCCGGGCGAGCCTCGGGGCGTGTTGTGCTGGATTGGCGTGCTTCCGCTCAACGCCAGCCGGGGACAACGGTTCTAGTCTGTCGGACCATTGACCCTGGTGCGCTGCCGCTCCTGGCGCATTTGAGTGCGGTCGTTGTGGAGGAAGGAGGCCTGCTGTCGCATGTGGCGGTGCTGGCTCGGCGACTTTCGTTGCCGCTGGTCGTGGTTCCGCAGATCACATTGCAGGTAAAGGCCGGAGAACTGATTCAAGTCGATGCCGAGCAGGGGGTGGTCAGGTTTTCATGATTCTGACTCCCGCGCAAATCGTCTCGCTGTACCCTGTCTTGGCCCAGAACAACTGGCTTAATGTGCCCCTTTTGCTGCCGCGAGATTTGCTGGTGGCACTGCTGGGGATTCTGTTGGCTGGCGGCCTCGAACTGACCCGCCGGATCTGCCTGCCTTCCGAGCGAATGCGTTCCATCGCTGCCGATTTGTGCCGATTGCGAGTGCTGATGGACGAAGCCCGGATGGCGGGCGACAAGGGGCGGTTGGCACGCCACCGTCAGGTCGCCCAGCGGGTACGGGCTCCGCGCCTGCGCGGGCAATGTTATTGGCTACTGTTGTCGCTGCTGTTGTGCGTAGTGATCTGGGGGTGGAGCGACAGCCGATTGGAAAACTTGCCAATTGTGAACCAGGACGAAGTGACTCTGACTCTTCAGTTGCCGTATTCCGCGGAGCAGGAACTGGCCCATGTCGTTCCCGTTGACGGGTTGACCGCACTCACAGGCTGGGTGCAACCTCTGGTTCGTCACCGGGGGGACAATTCAACAGACAGCCAGGCTGAATGGAAAATGCGGGTCTCCACCCTCACTGACGGTCGCCGGCAGACAATTCGAATTCGATGCGGGTCGCAGACACTCGAGCATCGCCTGTGTGTTGGCGGAGTTGTCACAGAACCTGCCACCCAGCGACACTCGGGCGGGGAGATTACTCACATACAGGGGCGCCCCTACCGGCCGTTGGGGCTGATCCCCCAGTCGGTGGGCGGCATACCAGGCTGGAGCCTGTATCTGACCTTGGTCGCGGTCATCACGGGCATTGTGCTGCGGCACTCGGACCGTGCCGCTGGGCCGCTCGGAATTCTTCGATAGGGCAACAACTGCCGCACAGCCGTCGATTTCGGGCAAACGCAGCACCAGGCTAATATTCGCCCGGGATCTCACCGCCTCGCCGGGTCCCCAGTGCGCGCCAGGTGACCAGGCTGATCTGCGAACCGATAAAGTGCACCGAGCCGTCCATGAACAGCACATTCGCACCGCCTGTGTGGAAACTTCGCGATGTAACCGCATCATACGAATAGCGCGTCGCCGACGAGCCGTCACGATTGGAAATGTAATCGACATCGTAAGCCGTGCCGGTTC
>JAFEBR010001015.1 GCA_018242565.1 Planctomycetota bacterium
CTTGAGAACCCGTCTATTCATTGCGCGATTCGTCAAGCAGATCGAGCGTGAAATTCGTCTCTTCGCCCTTCAGCATTTCCTCTCGAATCTCTTGGGCCCGCGAGCGAATCCGTCGAACCACGGCGGGATCGACAGGCTTCCCTTTGAAAGCGTGCTCGAGCACTGCTCGGCTGTCAGCTTCTTCCGGCGTCAGTGGTCTGGCTTCAGTTTTCATACTGAAATTATCGGTAATAGACAGGTGTCAGTCAACAGGGCGTTTCAAGAGTGCCGTCAAAACAATGGCCAACGGCGTTGTTCCGCACTGACCGACGGACCGTCGGCCCGGCCAACGCGGCCGAGCGTCTGAGCGCCCCGGGGATTTCTCGCCAAGCCTACGGCCCACTCGCGGGCGACACGATCTTCACCTTCACCCCCCAAACGGCGAAGCCCACTGGTTTTGCCTTCGCCAGCGCGAAGGGGAGGGCGACCCACGCTGTTGGCCTTGTCCAGGCCGTGAGCCTCAAATGCCGGACTCAACCCCAGCCAGGACCTCTTCAGCCCGCGATCCGCACCGCCCCGGCCACCGCCGGCCCAAATCGCCGTTGGCCGTACCAAGGGGGGGCACACGGCACAACCGCGGTCAGCATCGACCAATCCTGTTTCGAGCCTGTCACCGAGAGTCGAAAGCGATTTTCGGTCAGCGAACACGGCGTGCGCGATCGTTGCCCGGTTTGGCCGACGCGTCCGGGAAATCGGCCAGAATCGGAGTGCTGCGTGGCCGCTTCGGGCTTACACACGACCAACATCGGTCGACACTCCGGACCTCTCTTGAGACGGTTTCCTTTCCCGAAGGTACAAATTCGTGCACGTCTTGCTATAAAGTGGGTGGCCCTAACTGTGTATAGACAATCAGAGCCGCAGGCCGAAAGAAGCGACTGAAGTGGCACCCGAAATCGAACCACTACTGAAAGGAACGATGAAATGAAACCGCTTACGCTTGTCTTTGGCATTTTTGTCAGCTGCGCGAGCGTGCTCGCCCAACAGCCACGCGAGAAGCCGAAGGAGCTCGATACGCTCGGTCAGAACCTCGGTTACTGGACCACGGATGTCACGAGCCGCCCGGCAGTCTGGACGCCACAGGAGATCAAGTACCGCTGTTCAAGCCACGCTGAGTTCGTGTTGAACGGCTGGTTTGTGAAACACATTGAAGTGAATCACATCGTCGATGAGCCTGAAAAAGTGGGTAAGTCGATTTGGTTCCAATCCTTCGATACGGCATCGGGTAAGTACGTCACCTGGGCCTTTCAGTCGACTGGAAACATCGCTCATTCCACCGGTACCTGGGACGCGACAACCAGGACACTCCATCATTCTGAGGTTGAGCCTCCGCCAAATACGACATCGAAGTTCACCGAATCCTACCCGAGCCCTGACTCGATCCGCGGTTCAATCGCCTTCGCTGACGACAACGGTCGGACGTTGTTTGACATGGTATGGACCCGGACACGACAGGCAGGCATCGCCGGAAAGCCGCTGGCGGAACAATGGGCTGCGATTGGCGCGCCAATCGAGCCGATCCCCGATGAAGTCAAGAAGCTAGAAATGTTCGTCGGCACGCGCGACGTGGAATTCATCCAACGGCCGTCGCTCACGGTGCCGCAGGGGAGCACTGCGAAAGGAACGATGTCCGGCCGCTGGATACTCGACGGTCGTTTCCTGATGGGTGAAACGAAACTGCCCACGTTTCAGTCGCTGTGGGTCATGGGCTACGACGCAAACAAGAAGGCGTTTCGCTACGTCTTGTTCGGCAGTAATGGACGCATTGACGAGAACATCGGCCAGTGGAAAGAAGCCGATCGCGTGTTCGACTGGATGCTGGTCAACGGCCCACCGGAGTTGACCCGCAAGTCTACCACCCGTCGGCTGGATGGCGGTCGCGTGGAGTCCCACGTCCTGGCGAAGACTCGAGACGGGCAGACCCAAATGGACCTGACGATCAAAGCCATTCCGCGACAGTGACTCGGCCGCGGTCGTCTGCGTCAGCGTTACTTCGGGACGAATCCCCGTTGGCGAACGGCTGCCACCTCTCCGGAGTCGATACGGACACAATACGCTGCACCGTCTCCGGCTCAAAAGTGGAGCCACCCACCGCATTCATTTGCCTGAAGGGCTCTCGCAAGAGAGTCGTTTTACCGGTACGGCACTTCCAATCCGACCAGCGTGCCGGGTTGGACTGGCTGCCGTTGACGTCACTGGCGATGATCCTTGGATACGTCGATTTCCGCGGCCGCCGTTTCCTGGCGGTCGCCACAATCCACGCCCTGTTTTTTGGGGCGATGCTGACATTTGCCCCATTGCTGAAACGGGGTGAGTGTACCGTCTGCCGGTCAATCTCAGGCGGGGCGTATTGATTCTGATTGCGGTCGGCGTGGTCATTCGCCGGTGGGAACGGTTAGCAAAGTCGCGGCGACCGTGGCAAGTGGCCCCTGCATCTTGGCGGTTTCGTGACAGGTCACTATTTTTGTTTCCGACAGTGAACGTCTTCAGACATCGGAATCGAGAGAAAAAATGGCGACGAAACTCGATCAGGCGATTGCGCGTGTGGCTGTGGCCCTGGGAACTGGAAATTGGTCTACGATGACTGTCGCGGCGGCAGAGGTTGCCGCCGGCCTGTCGGCGAAGGACCTGCAGAAACTTCCGGATAAATGGTATCCCGCAATCAGCGCCGCGAAAGCGGGGGTGCCCGACTTGAAGGACGTTGGGTGGGATCACTTCTGGTTCGAAGCCATCACAGAAATCCTGGCCCAGAAAAAGCAGGAAGGCCTTCCCGGGTTGCTGGAGTTGATGGATCGCCAAGAATGCACGTATCACCAGTTTCCCGTGGTGCGCCTGCTGCGACTTGCGGCGGATGGCTGCGAACCGGAAATGGTGCTGGCCCGCGTGCGCAGCCGCCTGGAAACTCTGCGGCTGCCGTGGGTCCGATTTGTTGTTCAGGAAATCGAAGCCTGGCAGCCGGTGGACCCGCGCCCCCTGCAGCTGCTGTTGCCGCTGGCCAACATCGCGATTCCAGGGGGCGAAGGAGACACGCTCGCCACGTGCATGAAAAGCATGACAACCGACCGCCGTTCACTGTCTTGACCGGCGGCTGTCACGCTCCTTCGGCGGCCAGGCGGGCAATGTGCATGGTGAAGATCTGGGTCAACTGTTCTTCCAATTGGCCACATTCGGTCAGCAGATTCTGGGCGGGCTGTTCATCGGCGGGGAAGCGCGTTGTTTCCGGGAATTCGTGGGCCAGTGCGATGCGTTCCTGGTAAGTCGGATGGGAATCGAGCAAGGAAGGTTTAGCCGATCGGATGACATCCAGAATCTGATTGTGCTGTTCTGCGGACTCCGGCTGGCAGAGGTAATCGCGAAATGAGGCGAACAGATTGATGTATTGCTGGTTAGACCGCAGTTGGGCCAGCACATTGTTCGAGGCCGTGGCGTCGAACAACGTGCCGTGAACCGCGATTTTCGTCAAACTCGAAATGAACGCATCACGGCCGGCGACCTGCAGGGCACAGCGATCGGCCAGAAACTCGCGTGAACGCGAGAAGCCCGACGCGAGAATGCCGTACGCGCGCAGGTAGAGCCAATAGAACCAGAAGAACGGATTCACGTGGTTGATGCCTCCCGCTGCCGCATTCATCGCACCCAGCGACCAGGCCAGGGAATTGTTCACCTGGGAAATGAAACGGGAATAAAAGGTATCCTGGTGCGAGAAGTGTCCGTATTCATGGGCCAGCACGGCTCGAAACTCGCTCGTCGTCAGCGCTGACAGCGCCGACATCCCGACCTCCAGGACACGTTTTCTGCGGAACAGACCAAAGGGCCCGACACCCTGTTCACGTACGCCGACCGAGACGTCGGGTGTCAGGTAGACTTTCTCGACGGGCGCTGTACCGACCTGATCGGCCACCTCTTCGACGAGGTCAAAAAACTGCGGGTGTTGATCCGCCGAGATGGCAAGGCCCACGACATCACGCGGCGCGCCGACGAAAACGCCTCGAATGACCCACCACGTGGCCAGCCACCCGCGGTAGAGAATTCCGATGTGAAGTACCCGGAAGGCCAGACACAGGCCAAACAGCGCCAGCGTGATGGCCAGCAATCCGAGTGCGACGAATGGAACCGAGAGGTAAAACACCACCAGGCACAAGCTGAGAATGAGCAGATAGAACCGGGTTCGCCAGACAAATGACTGCGTGCCGGTTTCCTGGAAGAAGGGCTGCGGATCCGGCGTGCGTGGGATCCCGAACGCGAGCCCGAAACCCATCAGAAACATCAGCGCCACCCAAATCAGAAATCCCACCCCGGCGATGGTGACGACCTGCAGCGCGACCGACTGGGCTTCGTCCATTTGTTTCCCGCGTCGCCATTCTGCCTGTTGCTTTGGTGTGAGAAACTCGTTCATGTCGGCTCCCAGATCCTGTGCCCGCTGCAGTGCCCGATTTGAGTCGCTCGTTTGTCCGTGGGCCCTCAGGGCCACCGCGTAGGCGACCTGCAGTTCCGGATCGTCGGGAAAGGTCTGGCTCAAAGTCTCGCAGCGCTGCAGGGCGGCCAGGATCTGGGCCCGTATCTGTCGTTTGTCGGTGGTCTTCAATCGACCAAACAGGGCGCGGGTTAAGAGTCGGGCGGCGATGACATTCTTGGGCATCTGCTTCAAGGCCGCCTCGAAATCGGAGATGGCCAAATTGAATTTCAGCTCTTTCAGGTGCGCGGCTCCCTGCTGGACCTCCGGGGTCAGCCAACGGCCATCGGTGATGTTCTGAATCATCTCCGGTCCCAGAATCCGATCGACTTGCGGATTCCGTTGCCGGGCCTCTTCGAGTGCTGCATACGAGTCCGCAAACCGCTTATCTCTGTTCAGCGCCAAGACATGATATATCAGGATCTGGGCATTATCCGGAAATTGGGCCACCAGTGGCGCAGATATCTCGGCGAGCGGCTGTTCCACCTCAGGACTTCGCACGCAGAATGCCAGATAAGTCGTCGCACATGCAGCTCGGTGAGGGTGATCGAGGACACCTTGTCGCAGCAGCGTGAGGGCCAGTTTCGTCTCGCCTCGAAAAGACGCCACAAGTCCCCGATAGAAACTAAGTCGAGCCGTCGGGGCCTGCCGGTCCACCTCGTCGAGCCGTTTTTCAATTTCCACAAGTGCCTCGGGTGGCGCTGTCGACTCACTGTTCTTCGAAAGAGTGTTCGAGAGTTGCTGGATGAGCACACTGGCCAGACCGTAGGACGAGATGCCCTCGGGGTCCCCCAGCGCCAGTGCCTGACGACAATCGGCGATTGCCCGAGACAGGTCAGCGGAATCCGAGCGCTTATGATAGGTGCTCAGAATGGTCCAGGCCACAGGATCCTGGGCCCAGATCCCGGGCAGGGAATCGTCATGCTGCTTAGCCTGTTCCCCCAGGAAATCACGCAACGTGTCGTAGAATTCGACCGGTTCATTTGCTTCGTAGTCGTAGTGCAGGCGAACGTAGTATTCACGCCAGACGGGCCAGGTGGCTTCGGAGAGAGGCTGGGTGTCCATCATTTCGCGGACGGCTGCCGTGTTGAGCGGATGTTCCTCGGCGATCAACGCCGCGGGCAGCGCAAACGGCAGGGCCCAGGTGAATGCGAACGCAAGGTAGAGTAGCGTCGGGCGGACTGCTGGCTGAGCGACTCTCATGATCACCTCCGACTGGATCCACCTGAGAAGTGGATGTCACAAGCGCACTGAAAGGAGAAATTTAGACCGCTGGCACGTCACTGACCCATCCCGCCCGCAGGTGCCCGAACTCGCCACAAACACCCGTCCTTAGACCTTTAGAAGTATCACATGACTCGCGCGGACACAACCACATTCCTCGGTGGGGGCGAAATTGTGTGTGCATCTGACAAGTGACATGCGTCGAGCAGGTCCCCGACAGGGAGCCCCAGCCATGAGCCGGTGGTTGAGTCCGCCGATCGACTCAGCCGAAGATTCCTGGATGCACCCACGGTCGATCAATCTGCCTGTTCGACTCGCAGCACCATTTGACGCTGATACCGCCGGGATAAACCCGACGGCTCGCTACGGTCAGCGCGCCATCCCACTTTCGCGTCGCGGCCCCGCCCGTCACCGCGTCTGTGCCACCCACACCGCGAATCACCCGCCTTTTGACCGGAGGGGTCACGGGGGGTAATCGCGCGTCTCAGGGCTGTCCGAGCACTAAACGCCAGCGAGCCGTCGGGTTTATCCCGGCGGTGTCCGCCTGCCTTCCCCACACCGGATGAATCCGCCGATCGACTCTGCCCAAGATCCCTGTCAGACCTGACCGTCCCAGTGCGTTCCGCCAGCAATGGGCACCCGTGATGCACCCACGGTCGATCAGTCTGCCTGTTCGACTCGCAGCACCATTCGACGCCGATACCGCCGGGATAAACCCGACGGCTCGCTATGGTTACGTCCACGAGGCCAGTCATAGCGCGGAATCCCTCTCTTACGCGACGCGGCCCCGCCCGTCACCGCCGCTGTGCCACCCACACGACGAATTCCCCTCCCCCCTTTTTTTGAACGGAGGGGACACGGGGGGGGTAATCGCGCGTCTCAGGGCTGTCCGAGCACTAAACGCCAGCGAGCCGTCGGGTTTATCCCGGCGGTGTCCGCCTGCCTTCGCAATACCGGATGAATCCGCCTATTGACTAAACCCAAGATTCCTGGCAGACCTTACGGTTCCAGCGCGTCCCGCCGGCGACAGGCACACGTGATGCACATCGCGTCGTTTGAAATCGTCGGCCTGGTGGTGTTGGGGACACGGGGCCGGCACTCAGCGACTGTGGTTGTTTTACAGGCACATCCCACCGCGATTTGCTATAGTCTGTTGAATCAATGTGGCAACGCGGGTCGACGACATGCCGCATCGATGAACGAGCAGTCGGACCACAGCTCGACAGATTCGCCGGGCTTGTTCGCCGGGAACTATAGAGCCGTCGTGCGAAGAACAGGAGGCCGAAGAGATGTTGATTTGGGGCCAGGTCACCGGGGACCGGGACCTTGGTGTTGTCGCCGAGCTATGTCCCTTGTGTCAAGCCGTCACGGTCTGCCGCGTTTTGGGACGCGTGCAAGGAATGCACGTCTTTTTCATTCCCCTGACCGGCGTCACGCCGTCGATATGCACCTGCGGATCTTGCGGCGGACATTTCGCTGCCAGAGCCGGAAGATATCGCGAGATTCTGCCAGCACTCGATGCGCTGATCATGACGCTGGACGATCTTATGGCTCGCACGACTCCGGCGTTGAAGGGCGAATTGGGAGGGACTCGTCAGCAACAGGAATTTCAGTCCGATCCACGCTTCACGGCGACTTTGCAGACATTGGAAGAGTTGCCACCAGCACTCCGAATCCGATTCACACGCGACTTGAAAACCTGGGGGCGAATGGACCAAGCTCAGCAGGCAAAAATGAGTCAAGATGCCGCAGAGTCTGTCAGGGCCTTTCGTTTTGCAATGTCGTTCGAATCGCAAATCCCAAAGTCTCATGGGTGTCTCGCGGGTCTTATGAGTTGTGTCATCGTGAGTGCCGCGTTGGTCGCCCTGCCAGCGGTCAGGGCAGGCGGTTTCTGGTGGTTGTTTGGCGCTGTGACGGGGGGACTCCTTGCCGGAGCCAGCGTTTATCAGTTCTTCCTGAACCGGGCCGTGCGCGTTTGGACAGCGGACGTCCTGATTCCGCTCGGGAAAGAATCGAAGATTGACTTTCGACTTTTCGTCGATTTGCTCGACCAACTGCCGGCTGCCAGCTCGCGTGACGCACAGCAAAAACCGGTTCTGCTGGACCATTCGCTGGTCATTCGGGAAGTTCTGTCCGAGTTTGGCCTGTTGTGAAATCGTCTTCCCGCAGTGGTCCACAGGCCTGGGGAATCTCGGCCCCTTGGGCCTGGGGCCTGCTCTCTCTTCCCAACCCAGGGCTGCGCCGCTGGGCTATCGAATCTCACCCCTTTGGGGCTGGCACCGCCCCGGCCACTGCCGGCCTCAGTCGCCGTTGGCCGTGCCGCGGGGGGCACAGGCCACAACCGCGGCCAGCATCGACCAATCCTGTTTCGAGCCCGTCGCCGAAAGTCGTTGGCGGTCTTCGGTCAGTGATCACGGCGTGCACGATCGTCGCCCGGATTGGCCGACGCGTCCCGGACATCGGCCGGGCTCAGAGTGCTGCACCTCCGCTTCGGGCTTCCACACGACCGACACGGGCCGATCTGCCCGGCCGCTTTGGTGGCCTCTCGCGTTCCTGACGTTCCGAAATCGTCGATGAGTCGCTATAAAGCTGGTGGCCCAATCCTAAAACCGGCACCAGCAGGAAATGGAGGTTTGCAGTGCTCTCCAAAAGTTTGGCTACAACAGGTCGCACGGCATTGGTGCTTATTTTCTGCTGCACATTACAGCCGAGTTTTGGCGATGACGTCCCCGGTACTTGCCGATTCAAGATCCGGAGCGGCAACTCAAATTTCATTCCGGTCGTAAACATCAACGGCCGGCCCTTGAACTTTGCTTTGGTGACCGGGCACTATTTCCAAGTCATAGATCCGGCTTCGATTCCCGGTGGTGATCGACGGCTCACAGAGCAAAATGCGGATGTCGGGGTGAATTGAGAACCTGAGGTCTGGATCGCCCGCGAAGCCAGTTTGAGCGGGACCGGGCATCGGATTCGGCGTGAGTTTTTTGTGACAGACCTGGCGTCTTACCGGAGGGGGTTCGAAGCCGACCTGGATGGATTCCTTCCGCTGCACAATCTCCCTGGACATATTCTCAGCGTCGATTTTGACGAGGGAGCTGGATTATTGTCGAAATCGGCCCCCGAGACCGACGGGTATGAAGAAATCAAAATTGTAAAAAATGACAAACGACTCCCTACCTTAATACTCAACGTGCCCGGAAAAGGGGAATTGCAATTCCTCCTGGACTTGGGCACTTCCGGCGTGACTGCGACTGCAATCGCGCTGGAAGAGAGAGTGTTTGATGAACTCATTGTCGCGAGGCAGGTGCGGGTGCACGCTCTTGAGACGGGAGAAGCTGAGCCGGTGATTTGGTGTCCGGCGGGAGAAGTATTCGGCCGCCTCAGCCGTCTCGAGTTCGGATCGAACGTACTTGAAGACGTGAGCGTTGCCCGCAGCGAGAGCAACTCCATTCAGTTGAAGCTGATGAAGAAGTTTAATTTCATTTTGGATTTGCGGAATGATCGACTATACGTCAAGAAACGGAAGAAAATCCCGGAACCCGACCTGCTCGAACTTTCGGGAATGGCGTTCTTTCCCGTGCTCAATCGCTTCGAAGTTTACAGCGTCCTGCCGGGAGGACCGGCGCATCGCGCTGGAGTTCGCAAAGGTGCCGCAATTCTCGCTTTCAACGGCAAACCCGTTGATCGATTTTCGTGTCATGTGTTAAGGGCCGCACTGGCGACTGAGGGAACTGAAACGACTTTGACAATCATTCAGGATGACATCGAATCGCGGATCGTCCTTAAGATTCCAAAGCGCGAGTGAACTCACCAAAAGTGCCGAATAGCCGCCAAATCGGCGTGACAGGCCTGCTCGCGTTGTGTTTAGGACACCTGCCAGGTAACGGGTCGGTGGCCCGACCTCTTTCTGCGAGGAGAGAATTATGAAGCGTATTGGCAAACCAGCGGTGATCGCCGCCTGCTTCTCGTTTGCATTCATCGCGTGCTTCGCTCAGTCGTTTGGGTTTTGGGGTGACGAGCGGAAAAGCGGGCAGGTTGAGTCATACGACGTAGCTCCGGCCGGAGATTTGCTGCTGGTCCCTGTCGTGCTCGGGGAGAAAAGATACAACTTCGTTGTCGATACCGGTGCATCAGTGTGTGTGTTCGACACGGCGCTCCAACATCAATTGGTCAAGCAACCGGACAGGGTACCAATCAACGGAGATGGCGAATATCAGGTATTTCTGGCCCCGAATGCTCGTTTTGGCAGCACTGGAGAAGAAATCTCGGGGAACTGTCTGGCACTTGACCTTTCTCGAATTCGCGAGCACTCCGGCTACAACGTTCGTGGTATCGCGGGGATGAGTGTTCTTGGTAACCACGTTATCGAGGTCAACTTCGACGCCGGAAAGCTCTCGTTGCGAAATGAACCGTCTCCGTCGGCCGGCAAGGAATTTCGACTTTATTACAATGAGCAGAATCTACCCATGATTGAGGCGGAAGTCATTGAGGGCGAGCCGGAAGGCTGGATCCTCGATACAGGGCGGATTGGCTCATCCTTAACGATTCGAGAGCGCTTGTTCGAAGAGCTGGTCGAAAAGAAACGTCTGCGAATCATCAAAACGCACGCGTCTTCGGCGGGCGTGGTCGCGGAAACGCCCATCCGCGGAGGGCGGCTCGACAGCTTCCGTTTTGGAAAATTCGAACACGAGCGAGTTAGTGTCTCGGAAGGGAAAGTGAATCTGATTGGTTTAGCCTATCTTTCGAGGTACATCGTCACCCTCGACTTTCGCAAGGGGCGCCTCTACCTGAAACCAGGACGCCGTTTCGAGGAGCCAGACAGATTTGGAGCGTGTGGGGCGTGGTGCAAACGGGTGAAAGGTAAAACCACGTTCCTGGCACCATCAAGGGGCAGCAGCGCGGAGGCCGCGGGATTGCAGGAAGGCGACGAGCTCCTGCGTATTGATGGACGTAGCGCTGCGTCGATGTCGTTGATGGAAATCAACTCGATCTTCAAGATGGAGGGCCGCCTGGTGCAAATCGAGGTCCTCGGACCGGATGGGGGCCGCAAGGTCGAAATTCAAGTTTCCGGCCCTGATGATCAGGCAGCCGAAGAGCGGAAATAGCCGTTCCCGACCGAATCCTGATCGCACGTATTGTCGAATTCGGAGCTTACGGATTTGACGTCTGTTCGAGGGGAGGCCACCCAACGTGTTACGCACTCTGTTGGGCTCGTCCAGACTGGGATGTTGGGAAGAATCGTTGGCGTGTGCTGGTGGCCTGACATTCAAAAATCACTGCCACCCACTCGGCGTAACGCGACGATTGACCGTCGAGTATCACCGCCGTCGAATCGGCTTTGCCAGCGTTTCGCCGGACGCGATCTGAGGATGTTCCCCCATAAGCATCCGCCAAACGGGGCCGTGGAAACCGTTCTGCCACAGCTTGTGGAAGCCCTTCAGGCTTCGGGTTTGGCTGGGGGTACGAGACCCAGGGTCGTTCGCTGCGCGACCCACCCTGGGCAGGGGAATGCAACTCTTCCAGAGTTGGATCATTCGGGAGTTCCGTCTGAGCGGCTCACGCCACCCAGATTCACCCGTGAATTCACGGCCGAATGGCGCCGTTGAGAACCGGCCTTCCCGAGGTTCCTCGTCATCCTGTCCGCCAGCGCCCGCCCTTATTGCCTCGTCCAGGCTGAGAGCCTTGCGCCGCGCTTGGATGGTGGCCCCGCTTTATCACATTCTCTCCGCCCCTGTGTGATTCGCGACACGCGAATCGCGACGAGTGTGTCACTCCAACCAGTTTTCTACGCACAGTCCAGGTACTTGCTCAAAGTCGGCTTGATTGGCAGACAACAGTCTGCCCCTGGTTTACTATCGCCGTTGCGGCGATTTTCAGGTCCCGTGAACCGATCCGCAACTTCTGCGCACGAAGCACATCAAATTGTTGGGCGGCGGCCTCGTCAAACGGCAAAATCTCGAACTCGTTGTAGAATTCGAAAAGCGTGCCTAGCTCTCGATAGCCTACAGTCTGGCGAAGCACTGATTTTTCCCTGGCGATCACAGCGAGCCAGCCGCGCATCCGTTCTTCGACAGTGACAATACTCACGCCGATCACTTCCGATTCCGGCAGCGCGTTAAGTCGACGAATCAGCCGACGACCGCGATCGCTTTCGGGATATTTAAGGAAGGTCACATGATCGGTGTCCAGAAGGATCATTCCGCCTGCTCTCCGCGGCGGGCGGCAGCACGTTCCGCCTTACGCGCTCGCAGGCATTCTTCGTCAACTTCCCGCATAAATTCGCTGTCACCGAACATGCCGATGACTTTGCGCCAATCCTTGTGAGTGCGCCCCCGCTCCTGCTGGCGCACGGCAATTTCCAAATCCGTGACACGTTTCGCGAGGGATTCCAAGGTCAATTCACTCATTTCAGATCTCCGTCGAAATTTACGGCACCAACGTCAGTATTGTAATTGGCCGACGCGGCTGGATGGAACCCCGCCTACCGCGAAGAGGGGACCGAGGACTACCGTCCGCTGACCGGCCGACTCCAGCACTGTAATGCCCCCGGCATCCATTTATCCCGGATATCCCGTAAGTTTTGTGTCGTCGAACTGCGTTTCGAATTGTCGGCATGTTCGGAGGTTATATCGCACCGCGACGCGAGCGGTTGGCTTGCAGTTGATCTGGCCCTGAGAGAACCGTGTCGCGTATCATCGGCCGCAACCGCGACAGTTGTCTCGTCGAGATTCCTACCGAACAGGAGCATTGCCATGTGTCCACAGAACCCCGCAACTCTTCTGCTTTGGGCCGTAGTGAGTCTCTGGGCCTGTAGCGCCTCACTATTGGCGGACGATTCCCCGCCAGCAGGGCAGCCGTCCGCAACTCAGGGAGAGAAACCGACTCGCAAAATCCGCTCGTCTGAGAAAACCGTCGTTAAGGATGTCGTTTACGGGCTGGAAGCGGAAGGCAGCCGCTTGTATCTGACGTCGCAGCCACTCGACGGTGCGGACCGCAAGGCGAAACGGAGAGAATTGCAATTCACGGCTGCCGAGGGTGGGGACATCGTCGAGATTTCTCTTTCCAGGAGGGGCATTAGAAACTTAATGTCGGTCATCAAACTTGCGCGTGGCGATGAGTTCGAATTTCATTGCCTGATATTGGGCGCGGAGCCGGGTGGTCATGTTCGAGATGGATTTCGCATTGAACAGACGAAGTTCTTTGCGACGAAGGACGATCTGAAAATCCTTGCGGCAGATAGCAAGCACTTTTCCGGAAGGGTATTCATCGTCCTTGGCGACATGGACTACGACGACGGCAAGGACGCGATGATTACCACCGGTATTTTTTACTTCTGCGGTTGTTTTCCTCTGAACCAGGGGCAACTCTCTCCATTTCGAGTCGAATCAGTCCCTCTGGGTGCCAAGTAGAGACGGCTGGATCATGTTGATCCGGAATTAGAACGCCGTCGCGCCCGGGGACACCGCCGTCGAATCGGCTTAGTCGGTGTTTCGCCGGACGCGATCTGAGGGGGTTCGCCCAAAGACATTCGCCAACGGGGCCATGGAATCCGTATCACCACAGCTTGTGGAAGCCTTTCAGGCTGCGGGTCTGGCTGGGGCACGAGATCCAGGGTCGTTCGCTGCGCGACCCACCCTGGGCTGGGGAATGCCACTCTTCCAGAGTTGCATCATTCGGGAGTTCCGTATGAGCAGACCACGCCACCCAGGTTCTTCTGTGAATAAACGGCTGAATGGCGCCGTTGAGAACCGGTCTTACCGAGGTTCGTCGTCATCCTGTCCGCCAGCGCCCGCCCTGTTGACCTCGTCCAGGCTGCGAGCCTTACGCGTCGCTTGGATGGTGGCCCCGTGTTTTCCTGGTGGGTGGCTCCGCCTTATCCCACCGTCCGGTGAGTACCAGCGACACTTGTGGATCATATGAATTCAGCAGTCCTCGCGCGATCCATGCAAGAGGTCACACGCCGCCTCCTCAAACTGGATCCGCCCAGTTTTCAACTGCCAGTCCGGGGACGGCAGAGAGGTCGGTGTCCATGGTAACTACGGTCGCATTTCCAATGGTCGCCGCAATCGCCGCGATCCAGATGTCATTCTGGCCAATCGGGCGGCCGCGTGATTTCAACGCGAATGCCAACCGTCCGTATTCGAACGCCGTTTGCGCGTCGACGAGCCATAGATTCCAGACATCCATCGCTTGCCTGAGTCGCAGCAGGTTTTGCTCTCGTCGGGGGCTCCCCTCGGCACGAAACGCCAATTCTGCGAGCACCGGCGCAGCGATACCCACGCGATTGCCCTTGGCGACCTCGGCCTGGGCTCGCTCTAAGTCGCTTCGCTTACAGTCAAGATCCAATCCGGCGATTCCCGCGTCGAGAATGTATCGTGTCACGGAAATGCGGTGTCCACGCTGGAATCGGAGTGGTGGATGCCGTGTTGATTTATTTTTTGTTCCCAAGCATCAAGGTCGGCTGCAATCTCGTCAGGAATCTCCAGCGGTTCGAGTTTTTGCATGGCCGCCAATACTCGAGCAATCTCCTCGGGTGGCATCGGTTCGCCTGGGTGGATCTCGCTGGCGTCGATGGTGACGGTCACTTCGACACCATCCGGAATGTCACTGGGAGCCGGGACGTCGATTCGCCGATTACGAATCGTGGTCTTGATGCTGGACATAACCATTTTCCTCGCGAAAAATCCGCTGACCTTGCCCGTGCTACCCATTGATTTTAGCTGCTGGAGGAAACAAAGTGCCAGTCAAATCCGCCTAAACGCCTGTCGCCTGCGGCCGCGGATGCGCACGTCGTATTCGCTGACGATCCAAGAGAGTCCGTCGAAGACCTCCGTTTCGATCATGGGCATGATTCGCCTCAAAAGGGCGTGTGTGGCGGGCAAAAAGTGACCGCCGCAGATGTCAGGATTTCAGGCCCGGGCTGACACCTGGTAGATGCCCCAGGCGGCGGGGAGGGGGCCGGCGGGCAGTTCGCGCAGCAGGCGTTGTTCACGATCAATCTCGGCGCTGGTCATGAGCCCAATCTGGACATACCGTTCGCGAATTTCGTCGTAATACAACAACAGGTTTTCGATGACTGTCGCGTCTGTCGGACACTCCGTGGCTTCCACGTGCACCTGCTGGAACCCGGCCGCCCGTAAGGCCCAGCCGAGTGTCGCGCCCACTTCCGGCGACAGGCCGCATGCCTGGTAAAAGCGGCTGATGCCTTCAGCCCACCGCCGCAGCACGGCCAGTTCCGGATGGCCAGAGGCTTCGAGCACGCTGAACCGCCCCAGCAGCGTCCGAAACTCGGGTTCGATGAACCCCACTCGCGTTCCTGGCCGCAGGGCGGTTTTCAAACGACCCAGCCACGACTCGGCGAGTGGGATGTGGTGGACAATCGTGCGTCCGAGCACGACGTCGGCGTTTTCCAGCCAGGGGCCGGGCTGCGACACATCGGCGACAACCGGCTCAAATCGAGCCGGGCTCACACCGGCCACCGTCTCGCGGGCCTGGTCCAGCAGACCCGTCGTAAAATCGACGGCGACCAGCACGCCGCCGGGACCTAATCTGCGCAGAATTCGACGGCTGAATCCGCCGGCCCCGGCACCCAGTTCCACCACCCGGTCTGCGGGACGCAGTTGAATCGTGTCCAAGAGTTGCTCTGACACATTCGCGAACTGCGCGTCTTGAATGGCCAGTCGTCGGGCGGCAGCGGCGTTGCGGCCCAGGACATAGTCGTGTGCATCAGAAACTGGGGGTGTCGAAGTCATAGGGGCCTGTTCCGCAGGGCGGGTGGAGTGCGGGAAGGTTGGTGCTCTGGCCAATGGCTGGATTCGGCCTTGAACCGGGTGGGCTGTCGGCAGACAGGTCAGTCGCCGTACACAAACGAAATGGGAGTCTGGATCTCCGGATGCAGGCTCTTATGCACCGGGCAGTGCAGCGCACCGGCTTCCAGTTTTTTGCGATCGGCCGCTGACAGGCGGGCCCCCTTCTCGCCGGGAATGCGAATGGTGACGCGCAGTGCGCCAATGCGGCGGACTGGCTCCTGGATCATTTCTTTCACCACGTTGACGGTGGTTCCGGTGATATCGAGCTGGTTCCGTTCCGCCAGAATGCCCATGATCGTTACCATGCAGGAACCCAGGGCGGTGGCGACCAGGTCGGTGGGCGAGAAACTCTCGCCCCGGCCATGATTATCGACCGGGGCATCGGTGGTGAGGTGCGCCTGCGACGGGCCGTGTGTGGCCCGACTGCGCAGCTGCCCCTCGTAAACAATATCGACTTCCACCGCCATGATTTCACTCCTGTATTCGTCGCAGCGTTCCGGAGCGCCTGAGCCTGAGTCCGGAGGGGCGCCCGCACGATGCGGGCGGGGGTTGAAGTTAGCTCATTCTCGCGTCACTTGAAACTGCGGTGCGGCTGATTGACAATGGCGCGTCGGATTCCGGCCGCAACGGCCGCGTGGCAAACAGACACGCCCGGGAGTGTGTCCCGAATTTGCCGCTGCCCCCAATTCCAAGTTCGAACGGAAGACACCGTGCCCCAAAACTCTGACGCGAAGCTGAAGTCGCTGCAGCCTGAGACCCCGCCCGTCATTATCAGTGCCTTCGCCGACGAAGCGGCCAATTCCAAGTCGGTGGTCGAGCAATTCGCAGTGCTCGCGGCGCTCGGCCTCGAATATTACAGCCCGCGTTTTCTGAACATCTCGGGCGAAGTGAAGAACATCATGAAGCTCGACAAGGCCGAGCTGAAGACTCTGAAATCGCTGCAGGACGATTACGGGCTGAAGGTCACGAGCATCGGATCGCCGATCGGGAAGGTGAAACTGCTCGACGTCGACGATGGCACTCATAACCGGTTCGTGCCGTTTGCCAAGTACCTGAAAGAAGACGTGGCGACGGCCATTGAGCGGGCCAAGGCGCTCGACGCCCGCCTGATCCGCGGGTTCTCGTTTTATCATCCCCGTGGAACAGACCCCGCGCCCCACGTGCCGCAGGCCGCGGAACAACTCACGGCCATCGCCGAAAAATGTGCCCAGGCCGACGTGGTGTTCGCCCTGGAAGTGGAAGCCAACCTGATCGGGCAGAACGGCCGGCTCATGGCCGAGCTGGCCCGCCGGGTCAATCGCCCCAACTTCATCTGCATTTTTGACGGTGGCAACATTTCGTCACAGAACCTCGACCCGGTGCGCTGCTTGGCCGAGTTCCAGGCGATGCGCAAGTACCTGGGTTACCTGCACATCAAGGATTATCGGATCGACCCGAACCTGGAATGGACGGGGGTGGTGGACGAAGAGCGGCTGAAGAATTTCGTGCCGTGCGACCGGGGCGACAGCGGCCACGAAGCCATCTTCCGGGATCTGCGCGACAACCTGCCGGCGATCGACAAGAAGATGAAGAAACTAGGTTTGCCGGGGGTGTTTCTGGAACTCGAACCGCACCTGAAGGGTGGGGGACAGTTTGGCGGGTTCAGCGGACCCGATGGACTGGGGGTCGCCTGCCGGGCTCTGTGCCGGCTGCTCGACTACGTCGGTCTCGATTACCAGTTGCGGACGTTCGATCACATTCGCCGGGCACGGGGGTTCTAATGTCATTCAACCCCAAGTTGCTGGAAAAGACCCTCGTCTGCACCAAATGCCGGGCGAACCTGGTGCAGGTGGATGCGGCCCTGGTGTGCGTGTCACCGGAATGCCGGATGAAGTATTCGATCATTCACGAGATTCCCAACATGCTGGTCGATGATGCGGCGGTGGTGGGCACCCAGGAATGGTCAGCCGCCATGCAGCACAGCGGTCGCGACCCCGCGACCGGTGCCCGAAGTTAGATCCGTACGGCTGCAGGCCCGGGCGCCGCGCTGCGATTTGTCTGGGCGCGTTGGTACGCGTGGCGATTGTGATTTCTGATTTGAATAAGACTCCGGCCAACCGGGAGAGACTGATGAAAAGCTCGTGCTGTGTCTTGGTGATTGTCCTCGCGGGAGGGTTCTGTGGTTGTTCCGACCAGACCCCGGAACGAAGCCGCACTGCGGCCGTCGGGCTGTACGCGATTGAAGCCGCTGAGTCCACACCGGTGACGGCTGCGGAAGAGACACAACTGGCATTCGCCGACACCAAACCGAAGACGGCCGAGCGGAAGCCCGGGCCGCGGTACACGACGCGCAAGAACCACGATCCGAACGGGATTGGCAAGTTCTACATGGGGCGCGAGATCGCGCACGTCATGGGCTTTCAGAACGGAGGGGCCGACTGGCTGGAACGGCCCGAGCGCGAACAGGAAGAAGCCTCGTCGAAGATGATCGACGAACTGCAGCTCAAACCGGGCCAGTCAGTCGCGGATATCGGCGCCGGCACCGGTCGCCTGAGCCTGATGATGGCCGAAAAAGTCGGCCCGGAAGGCAAGGTGTTTGCCGTCGATGTGCAGCCCGAGATGCTGGACATCATTTCCGTCAAACTGCGGCAGCGGAACATCAAGAACGTCGAACTGGTGCGCGGTGTCGATAAGAACCCCAAACTGAAGCCGGAAAGCCTGGACCTGGCGTTGTTCGTCGATGTGTACCACGAGTTTGCGTTTCCTTATGAGATGATGTCGGAAGTCGCGAAGGCCATGAAAGTGGGTGGCCGCGTAGTCTTGGTGGAATTCCGCCTGGAAGACGAAACGGTTCCCATCAAGCTCATCCACAAGATGAGCGAGGCCCAGGCCAAAAAAGAGCTGGGCCTGCCTGAGTTGCGACTGAAATGGAAGGAAACGATCGGGACGCTCCCCTGGCAGCACATTCTGGTCTTCGAAAAACAGGCAGCCATTGCGACGGCGGCCCCCGCCGACGGCGCGGCCCCGGCCGAGCAAACCGCAGGAGCGGTAAAGACAGGCGCGACTCCTTTCCCGGCGACTCCGGATACCCAGGATCCCAAAGACAAGCTCTCGACCCCGGAAGAGGCGCTGGCCAAGATCACGCTGCCGGCAGGTTTCCAGGCGTCGCTGTTTGCCGCCGAGCCCGACGTGCAGCAGCCGATCTCTTTGACGACCGATGAGCGGGGTCGATTGTGGATCGCCGAAAACTACACCTATTCCGAAAGCAAAATCAACTTCAACGACAATCTGCGGGACCGCATTGTCATTCTCGAAGACACCGATGGCGACGGCCGGTTTGACGAGCGCACCGTGTTCTGGGATGGAGCGCGAAAACTGACCAGCGTCGAAGTGGGCTTCGGCGGCGTGTGGGCCCTGTGTGCGCCGCAGTTGTTGTTCATTCCCGACGCCAATCGGGACGACATTCCCGATGGCCCGCCGGTGGTGGTGCTCGACGGCTGGGATGAAAACGCCGTGCGACACAATATCGTGAATGGTCTGAAGTGGGGGCCCGATGGCTGGCTCTACGGTCGTCATGGGATTCTCGCCACGTCGCAGGTGGGCAAACCTGGTGCGACTCCTTCGCAGCGTGTGCCGATCAACACGGGCATCTGGCGTTACCATCCCACGCGAGGCATTTTCGAGGCCGTGGCGCATGGCACCACGAATTCCTGGGGATTTGACTATGACGATCACGGGGAGATGTTCTTCATCAACACCGTCATAGGCCACCTCTGGCATATTGTGCCCGGAGCGCACTACCGCCGCATGTACGGAACGGATCTCAATCCGTATGTCTATCAGTTGATCGAGCAGACGGCCGACCACTTCCACTGGGATACGGGCGAAGCCTGGAGCGACATTCGCAAGGGGGTCACCGCGACCACCGATAAGGCGGGTGGAGGCCACGCCCACTCGGGGATGATGATCTATCTGGGTGGCAACTGGCCCGAGCAGTACCGCAACTCGATGTTCACGGTCAACCTGCACGGACATCGGTTGAACAACGACCGGCTCGAACGTTCGGGAGCGGGCTACGTCGGCAAACATGCGCCAGATTTCGTGCAGTTCGGCGATCCCTGGTTCCGCGGCATCGACCTGATCTATGGCCCCGACGGCGGGGTGTTTGTCGCCGACTGGACGGACGTGGGCGAATGTCACGAGAACGACGGGGTCCATCGGAATTCCGGCCGGATCTTCAAAATCACTTATGGGAAGCCTCAGCCCGTCTCGGGATTCGACATGGCCAATGCCTCGGATGCCGATCTCGTGCGCGGGCAGTTGCACGCAAATGACTGGGTGGTCCGGCAGGCACGACGACTGCTGCAGGAACGTGCCGCGGGGGGCCGCGATCTGGTGCATGCCCGGTCGCTGTTGCAGGAGATTCTCAACGGACAGGAAACGATTCCGCACAAATTGCGGGCCCTGTGGTGCTTGAATGCGATCGGCGCGTTGGACGAATCACGCCTGGTGGCGCTGTTCCAGCATGCCGACGAACACATGCGCGCCTGGGCCGTCCGCTTGCTGGCGGATCGGGGTGAATTCTCAGCTGCCGCGATTCAGGCTCTGCAGCAACTCGCCGCGCGTGAAACCGCCGGGCTGGTGCAGGTCTACCTGGCATCGACCATGCAGCGACTGCCTCTGGAAGATCGCTGGCCGATCGCCGAGGCACTGGCCGCGCGCGACACATTTGCCACCGATAACGAATTGCCGCTGATGGTCTGGTACGGCATCGAACCGGCCGTGGTTCAGAACCCGCAGCGTGCCGTGAAATTGGCACTCTCCAGCCGGCTGCCCGTGCTGCGCCGGCATCTGGCCCGGCGGCTGACGGTCGAAATTGAAAAACTGGGCGGGGCCGTCAACACGCTGGTCTCGAAAGTGGCTGATGCCGAATCGACCGAAGTGCAGATTGATCTGCTCACCGGGATGACTCAAGGACTACGGGGCTGGCGGAAAGCGCCTCGACCCGAGGCCTGGGGCACCGCTGGCGAAAAACTGGCGGCCGTGGCTCAAGCCGACGTCCGCAATCTGGTGCGTGAACTGGCGGTCGTGTTTGGCGACGGCCGGGCGCTCGATGAACTGCGCAGCATCGTGGGAGATGGCAACGCCGAGCCTGATTCACGCAAGCAGGCCCTGCGGACTCTGGTCGATAGCCGGCCCGACGATCTGCCCGCGCTGCTCACTCGACTCGTGGGTGATCGTCTGCTTGTTAACGAAGCGGTCCGCGGACTGGCGACCTGCGACGTCCCTGAAACCCCGCGCTTGATTCTCGACAGTTATGGCCGACTCGATCCCGAAGGGCGTTCTTTTGCAATTACGACGCTCGTCTCCCGCGCGGCGTATGCCAAGGCATTGCTCGATGCGGTCGCGGCGGGACGCATTCCCCGGACTGACTTGTCGGCGTTCCACGCCCGGCAGATTCGCAGTTTCGACAACGCGGAACTCACGGCTCAATTGACGCAGGTGTGGGGTGAAACCCGCGTCAGCGACGCCGAGAAACGTCAGTTGATCGAACGCTACAAGGCGCTGCTGACTCCCGAACGCGTGGGTCAGGCCAATCTCGCGGCTGGACGTGCGCTGTTCAATAAGACCTGCGCGACGTGCCACGTCTTGTACGGTCAGGGAAAATCGGCGGGTCCCGATCTGACCGGTTCGAATCGTAAGAACCACGAGTATTTGCTCGAGAACATCATTGATCCCAACGCGTCAGTGGCGGTCGATTTTCGCATGACGGTCGTGTCGCTGAAGAGTGGTCGAGTCGTCACCGGCCTGGTGGTCGAGAAGACGGATAAGACGCTGACTCTGCAGACGCAGAATGAGCGGATCGTGGTGGAGAAATCTGAGATCGAAGAGATGAAGGGGACCAACGCCTCGCTCATGCCGGAAGGGTTGCTCAACACGCTGACCGAAGAACAGTTCTGCGACCTCGCGGCGTACTTGATGTCGTCGGAACAGGTTCCGCTGCCCGCACCGTGACACCGCGGCGTCTGGATCGGTGAATGGATCACCGGTCCAGGCGGATCGTGATGGGCTGCGGGTCGTGACAACGGCCCGTGGCTTACGACGCCGGGGGAATTCGCGCAAAAAGTTGCCGGGGCGCGCCGATGTCGATTACCTGCACCTGGCCCGTGTACTGGAGCGCGCCGGGCGCGTCGAAACCGATCTTCCGCGCGACGAAGGTGGCGGTCACGCGGGCGCGCACACACTCTTCCAGCGGCGCGCCGGTATCGCAATCGAGCCCGGACGGGAGATCGACCGCCAGCACCTTCTTTTGTGCCCGATTGATCGCCGCGATTGCTGTGAGGTAGGGTTCGCGAAGCGTCCCGGACGTCCCGGTTCCCAGCAGGGCATCGACGATCCAATCGGCGCCGGCGAGTTGGCGCTCGAGTTCGGCCGGGTCGGGCGCTGGACCGAGGGCGATCCGGTGCAGGCCGGCGGTGGCGATGATGTGATAATTGATGGCCGCGTCGCCTGTCAGTTCGCCGGGATCGCAGAACAGCAGCGTGGTCGTGGCGATATCGTGCAGTTCGAGATGGCGGGCGATGACGTAGCCGTCTCCGCCATTGTTGCCTTTGCCGGCGCAAATCACGACGCGTCCGTTGACACCCAATCGGCACAACAGCTCGGCGGCACCGCGTCCCGCGTTTTCCATTAACACCACGCCGGGCATGCCAAAGTGTTCGATGGCGATCGCATCAACGGCGCGAACCTGGGAACGAGTCAGCGGTGGAAGCATGGGGATGGTCGTCTTTTTGAGTCTGTTTTGCTACGATTCTCGCGAGCCCGCCGGGCATTTTTGCAGAATGTCTGGCATTCGTCACGGACAGTTTGTTATCGATTCGCAACCGGAGTAACACCATAGTGCTTAAGGCCTTCGCCGATCAGTGGGCGCTCGTCACCGGAGCGTCGTCTGGGATTGGAGCGGAATTCGCCCGTCAGTTGGCGGCTCGGGGCATGCATCTGGTTCTGGCCGCCCGGCGGGAATCGTTGCTGACGCAATTGGCCGCCGAGTTAATGCAGGCCCATGGCACCAAAACCGAAATTGTCGTGGTGGACCTGGCCCGGGCTGACGAGCCGGTGCGCCTGCTGCAGGAAATCGAGCGGCGGGGCATTACGATCGAACTGGTGATCAACAACGCCGGCTTCGGATACGTGAGCCCGATTGAAACGACCGACATCGACCGTGTGCTGGAGATGGTGCGGCTGAATATCTCGGCTCTGACGGAGCTGACGTTGCGAGTGCTGCCCGGCATGATGGAACGTGGTCACGGCGGGGTGATTAATATTGCCTCGGTCGCCGCCTTCCAGCCGGTGGGTTACATGGGGGCCTACGCGGCCAGCAAGTCGTACGTGCTGCATTTCAGCGAGGCGCTGTGGGCCGAAGCGCGTGAGAAGGGGGTGACCGTGACGACGCTGTGTCCCGGCACCACGAAGACCGATTTCTTCCAGGTTTCAGGGGCCCCCAGCTTTCTCGACCGGCACTCGTCGCAAGACGTCAGGCAGGTTGTGAAGACCGGGCTCAAAGCTTTTGAGAAGGGTCGGCAGTACGTGGTTTCGGGATGGAAGAACTACATCCTGTCGCTGCTGGTGCGGATCGCCACGCGCGGGACGGTGGTCAAAGAATCGATGAAATTCTTCCGCCCGAAAAAGTAAACTCGGGCTGACGGAAATTCCCGGTTTTCCCATTGCCCCGTCATTCGGATGAGGCCCGCGCACGCGCCGGATCCCGACTCGTTGTGGCCAGAGCATCGGGTGTGCCGCGCAGTTCGACCGGTGGAACGGGCCTCGTGCGCGACCGGGCCTGTTCGATTTCAGAGGGGGCCCCCGCCCGCGATGACTTTGCCGACTCTGCCGGGTGTGCCGAGTCGGCGGCATCGATCGTGTCCGGGCCCGGTTGCTGCCGCCGGCCGTCTGGGGGTTGAGAAATCGGGGATGGGGACAATTCAAAAATTCTGTGCGACACCCTGCGCCGGTTCGCGGGTTAGATGGCTCAAGGGACGACTCTGAATCACAAACCGATCCCAAGTCCGAGGGCAGGGATTGAGCCCTTGGCCTGGTCGCATGTTTCCCACGAAAGTCGAGGCTTCGATGCGCTTCTCGTTACTTCTCGGAGTGGTTGGCAGTTTGGCAGCGGGGTTGTTGGTGTCGCCCGCCTGGGCGGGGCCTCAGAGGGCCGGTGGTAAGGCCGTCGGCAAAGATCCCGCGCGGATGCAGCGTCTGCTTGAGAAATTCGACACTGACCAGGATGGCAAGTTGAGCGAATCTGAGCGTCAGGCCGCCCGGGCCGCGCACGCTGCGAAGGCACAGGCCGCGAAAGGCCAGGGGGTCAAAGCACCCGGCGCGAAAGGACAAGCCGGAGGACGTCGGCCTGATCCGGAAAAGATGAAAAAGCTCGTCGCGCGGTTCGACAAAGATGGCGATGGCAAGCTCAACGACAGCGAACGCCAGGCGGCCCGTGAGGCACTGCGTAAAAAGAAGGGGAAGAAGTCGTGAAGGGCACGGCATGCTGAATCGTATTCCGGTCAGTTCCGTTCCGGTCCCGTCGCACGTCGGGGCTCACCCCGGTGGCCGACGGCTACTTGCGTAGAGTTGCCCGACCAGCGACTCGATCGTGACCTCCAGAGCGGTCTGCTGCGATTCGTCGGTCGTTGCCTGGCGGGACAACACCGCCTGCGTCAACTGTTTTTCGAGTTCGATGTCGCGCGCGGGCAGGGGAAACTCCCGCAGGACATGGGCGTTGATTTCCAGGTTCACTCCCCGCCGTTTGGAATGGCGTTCAAACCAGCGCTGCGCGAGTGCGGAATTCAAGATGCCGGTCAGGGCGAGTAGTGAACACCCGGGATGGTCCGTCGGCAGAATCAGGTTCACCGAGAAGCCGACAAACGCCGGGTGGCTGGAATAAGCAAATTGGGGCTCGCGGCCCATTTGCACACTGAAGATTTTCGGATTCAGAAACAGCCGTTCTTCCCGAGGCCAGTGCAGATGCCACCAGCCACACGCCCCCGTCTGCACCTCACGCCGTCGTTCGAGCACGGCTCGGTAGGGCTCGAGATGTGCCCTGATCGTCGGGCAGTTCTCCAGCGTCGGACACGTATCGCGTGTCAGGTACAACAGCCAGTGGGTGGGTTCGTGAGGCATTTCGAACCGACGGATCACCCGGGTTTCAAAGTAGGGGCGCAATAAACTGCGTTCGGCGGGGGACAGGTCGAGCCGCGACACTTCCGATTCTGTCAGGACAAAAACCCCGGCTCCCAGTTGGAATTGTCCGGGAGCTTCGCGGACCATCCGCCGGGTGACGAATGGCGGATTCTCGGCGATTCCCTGGCGGGTGACGAAGACCTCCGCCAGGGGCGTCCCCGTGGCGATTGGTGAACCGTCGGCCTGAGGCGGTACGACGACCAACCGTCCGTTCTGGAACAGATCCGCCGCGGTCAGGGAATAGACCTCGGTCGCTTCGATTCCGGAGGAACCGATTCGGCACAGTTCGACGCGCGTGGGTGGCATGTCAGGGGACGGCGTTCCCTGAGCCTGACGCCCGTGCTTCTGCAAGCGAAAAATCATGTGCCGCCCGGCGACGGCAGTAAATACCGGCGCATCGTGCAATAACTGAATCTCTTCCAGAATCGTTTCGCGTTCGAGCCGAGCGATCAGTTTTCGTGCGCTGCGCGAGGCCATCCAGTAGCTGTTCACGATGAACGTCAGCCAGCCACCGGAGCGCAACAGGTCGAGGCTGCGATGCAGAAAGTAATACCACAGATCCATCCGGGCCTCGCGCCACTGTTGACCGATCTCGGTGGCTGCCAGTCGATCGAACAGTTCCTTCGCGTTGCGCTCTTTCACATAGGGAGGATTTCCCACAATGATGTCAAAACCGCCCGCCGCGGCGACATGGGGAAATGCGGCGGCCCAGTCAAAGTCTATTTGTGCATTGCCGCCAGTGTCTGGATGGTCGTCGGGCAGTTGTAGAAGCGTCCGCGAAAAATCGGGTCCCGACAGGGAATCGCCGCAGCGGAAATTCTGGGCGAGGACGGCCGCCGTCTCTGTGGCCAATTCCCGTGGCGGACTGACGAATTCCACCAGTCGAGAGTGCAAGGCGTGGATGGCCGCCGGGTCGATATCGACGCCGAAGAGGTGCTCGCGAATGATCTGCAGGCGGTCGCTGGCGGCCAGGTCCGTCATTGTCGGGCCGAAACGGGTGGCGCTCAATTCCTGGCAAGCGGCCAGCAGAAACGCACCGTCGCCACAGGCCGGATCGAGAATGCGGCACGTGTGGTCGGCCGGGGTCGTGCGCCAGCGACTCAGGCACTTGCGAACCATGTCCGCGGCGATTTGCGGCGGGGTGTAAACACTGCCGAGTTCGCGGGGTAACGATCGTGGCGCAGGCGATTTCACACGGGTGAATTTAGCGGCGTCGCGTTAGTTTGTCTTTCGCTGGCGGTCCATCTCTTCGGGGGATTTTCCATTACCGCGGATGGAAATGAATTTGTTGAGCACATCAAACCAGAAGGGGGCTCCTAGCGAGGCGGCGAACACGGTCAACGACAGTCCCGCCAGCTTGGCCAGAATCGAACCCACGAACTCGGCCTGGTCTCTCTTTTCCGCCTGATACGAGTGCACCAGGTAATCATGCTGATTCCACCCCAGCGGAATGCCCAGGCCCGCCAGGTCATTGACCGATTCGCGCACGTGAGTGATCTGTGTGTTCAGTACGCTCGCATCGACCGGGGGCGTTGTCCCGCCTTCTTCCGGGGGGTGTTCTGCGTCCACGTAGTTCTCAGCCGCTTTGACCACCGCTGCCCTCAGTGTGGAATCATTTCCCAGGGCGCGGCAGATGCGCACGGTATCGACGTTCAAGATGGCAATGATGCCGACGGCGAGCGCTAACGACACAAGTCGGGTGCGTCGGGCATACCAGCCCGAGACGCGATCCATGGCGTGGTTGAACCAGTTCTCGATCTGCGTCTGGAATTTCTGCAGATCGGTGACGCCCTGCGTGACATCGGCGCGGGCGACTTCCAACAGCGACAGCAGCGCCTGTTGAATGCGCGGGTTGTCGATTTTCTCGATGGTTTCTCGAATTCCCTCGAACGAGATATTTCCCGAGAGAGTCGGCCCATCGGGAATCAGATCTTGCTCGTTACCCTGGGCCTGGCGGGCTTGTAAGAGAGCCTGGATGTGAGGGGCCAGCATCGTCCGCAGCGAGTCGGCGGCTTGATTGGCTTTGGTCAGTTTGTCGATCGCCGTCTCAAAGGTGGTTTTCAGCAATTCGGTGGGGGCCCGCACATGTTCCCGGGTGGCAATGTTCGCCGCGACTCGAGCCTGATGGGCCGATTGCAGAGCGGGGGCCGCATCGGGAACTTTTTCAACGATCAGTCGGTCGAACTCCGACGCCGAGCGCTGCACCAGGTGCATCAGCACGCTGGCGAACGCCGAGGCCGAGATGTACGACGGTTTTGAATCATCGGCGGCCAGGGCGTTAATCAATTGATGTTTGAAAAACGATTGGGACCAGACGCCCGGCTTTGCGGGCGCATGGGCCGATTTCGAGAGCCACCCAGACCACCACGACGCGGGAAAATGGGTGGTGCCATCGAGCAGATTGCGGATGCCCCGCTCAAGAATCGTGGCTCGCGACCGCAGGATCGTGGCAATGAGTTCATTCGCCGCCGAGACGACCAGGCCGAGAAAGAGATACGTCAGCACCAACCCGATTCCAATGCTGACGACGGGTGAATCAAACATTGGCAGAGCCCTCGGAAGCCACGTTGCGGAAGCTGGCGATCGCCACACGACAGGCGGATTGTAGCCAGCCGGGTTTCCACGTCGCAACCGGACGCAAAAACACAACATCCTGTGGTTCCGGCGAAATGCAAGACCGAGATTCCACAAAATGAAGATTTTGTTTGACAACTGCGGCGCGCGGTGCTTATGATCCGCGGCGTTGCTGGTGACGAATTGAATTCTCAAAACGTTGCCAGTCGTTGTGAGGCATCTCCGTCTGGTGTGGGATTGGAACCTGCCCTGCGGAGCGGACCGAGGGATCGGCCCGAAACGGATGTGTTCGAGAGGTCTTAGACCTGTTGAATGGCATCCACATGAACGTCTGAAAGTGATTGGCAACGTTCGTAGCGTTCAAGGAGGAACGAAACATGCTTCAGTCTTCAGCTCATCGGAGTGCGGCCGACTGGTCAGCCACCGATGTCGCCACTGAGCAGCCGGCTCGTTCTTATTCCCGCCGCCGCCAGTCATCGCGCCCCACCGTTCTGGTGGTGCATTCTCGATCCCACGCCATCCGCTTTCGCATCGTTACGGCTCCCGCGTCCCCACTCCCGGCGGACATGCCCGTTTCGTTTCCTTTACCCGGGCACAGGATGTGCCAGAAAGCGATGGATTGCTATGTCGACGAAACCTCTGATCGGAATCAACGGTGACTTTCGGGCGGCCCGCAAGGATGCGACGGCTCTGAGCTGGTTCAACGCGGGTTATTACGACTCGATTTCCGCCGCCAAATACAAAACCGGTCCCAAAGAAACCGACGTCACGAACGCCATTCCCGTACTGATTCCGCCGCTGGCGGACGACGCGGAATTGAAGCAGATGTTGAGCATGCTCGACGGGCTGGTGCTCGCCGGCTGCACTCAGGATCTCGAACCGGTCCGACTGGGGATGGAACGCCATCCTTCAACCCGCCCGATGCCGGCCCGCCGTGAAGACTTCGACCGCCGTCTGTGCAAAATGGCCGTCGAACTCAAGATGCCGATTCTGGCCATCGGTGGGGGGATGCAACTGCTCAACGTGATCTGCGGCGGTTCGATCTACCAGCACATTCCTGAAGACTGTCCCCGCGCCCTGCATCACAGCGACCCCGTCGAATCGACGCTGCGGCACGTGATTGAAATCGTTCCGGGCACTCGGGTGGACAAAATCTACGGTCCTGGCGAAATTCGCGTCAACAGTTCGCACCACCAGGCGATCAATCTCGTGGCCCGTGGCTTCCGCATCTCGGCGACCGCTCCCGATGGAGTGATTGAAGCCATCGAATCGGAAGATCCCGACTGGTTCGCTTTGGGGGTCCAATGGCACCCGGAAAGCGATTCGGCCAGCGCCCTCGACATGCAGGTCTTCGAACAGTTCCTGTCGGCCGTTGTCGGTCAGAAAGAGCCGGTCATCCTGCCGATGCGCAAAGTCGCTTAGTTTCGATTCGCGAACTGACCGTGACGTCGCCCCGGCCAACTTGGCCGGGGCTGTTACGGACGTTCGCGAAACCGGCGTGCCGCGTCAGTCGAGCGCCAGAATGCGGGCCACGCCCGCACTGGCAGGCTGCGTGAACACCTCGGCCACCGGTCCGTGCTGCAGCATGCGGCCCTCATTCAAGACCACGACCGCATCGGCGAGCGCTTGAACTTCCCCCGGATCGTGCGTCACGACGATCGTGGGAATGCCCCAGGTGGCCAGCAGTTGACGCAACTCAGCGCGCAGTTCGCGACGTGTCGGTACATCGAGCGCCGACAGCGGTTCATCCAGCAACAACAGCCGAGGTCGGATGGCGACTGTCCGCGCCAAAGCCACCCGCTGTTGCTGTCCCCCGGAAATCTGGTGGGGATAGCGCGACTCCAACCCCTGCAGTTGCAACAGTGCCAGCAGGTCGGAGACTCG
Source organism: Planctomycetota bacterium (assembly GCA_018242565.1). Lineage (GTDB taxonomy): Bacteria > Planctomycetota > Planctomycetia > Planctomycetales > Planctomycetaceae > JACQFH01. The sequence goes on from JAFEBR010001015.1 coordinate 29,197, forward strand.
CGACTGCCTCTCAGCACGCGGCAAACCCCGGCAACCAAACGCGACGTTCTCAGCCAGCGTCAGGTGTGGAAACAACGCGTATTCCTGCACGAGGTAACCCACACGCCGTTGCTGCGGAGTGAGATTCACGTGGCGATTCTGGTCAAACCACAACTCGGTCCCGCAGGTGATCTGCCCCCGATCGGGCCGATCGAGGCCCGCCAGACAGCGCAGAATGGTTGTCTTGCCGCAGCCTGACGGACCGACCAGCGCCGTCACGGAAAACGCATCGCCCGAGACCTGCAGGTTGGCCTGAATCGCCGGGCCCTGGGAAAACCGGCGTTCGAATTCGGCTGACAGGAACAAACGGGTCATGATCGTTGCAGGAACTGGGCCAGCGACAGGGCCATGAACGCGAAGACCAGGACGACCGCCGCGCTCTGTCCGGCCGCGGCGTAATTGAGCACATTGACATCTTCGTAAATGGCAATCGACAGGGTTTTCGTCACGCCGGGGATGTTCCCACCCACCATTAGCACGACCCCGAATTCACCGACGGCATGGGCAAAAACCAGCACGAGGCCGGCCAGCAGGCCTTTCCAGGCCAGGGGCAGCGTCACTCGTCGAAACGTCGCCAGGCGCGAGACCCCCAGGCACCACGAGGCTTCGATCAGACGCTGGTCAACGGCCGCCAGCGCGGCGGCGAAAGGACGCACCGCGAAGGGAAGATTATAGAGCACCGATGCCAGCACGATGCCCTGAAACGTGAACGGAATGCGGGAGTGAAACAACTGCTCGTACCAATGTCCCAGCACCGATTTCGGACCCGTGGCCCACAAGATATAGAATCCCAGCACCGTCGGAGGTAAGACGAGGGGCAGTGCCACGAGAACTTCGACCACGAATTTCCAGCGGACGCGGGTCCGTGCCAGCCAGGCCGCGAGCGGCAGGCCCAGGAGAAACAGAATCCCAGTCGTGCAGGTGGCGACCGCCAGGGTCAGACGAATCGCAGTCCAGTCGAGTTGCCAGTTCATGAATTGTGCGGCCGCTTATGATCCGGTTTTCAAGGGGGGCAGTCATCCTGCGGTCGGGGAGCGGCGGACATTCAGTGCGGTGGGTCGAATCCAAAGTCCGCCAGGTGGGTGGCTCCCGGCCCGTTGATCAGGAATTCGCGAAAGTCCTCTGCCAGGGCCCGATCCTCGGCCCACGAGAGAATGACCCCTCCTTGAATCAACGGCTGGTACGAATCCGATGGAAACGGCCAGAAGTGCCCGCGGTCACGCAACGCGGGCGACAGCGCCAAGGACAGTGCGATGATCCCCACATCCGCCGCACCGGATTCCACCATCTGGGCGGTCTGGGCCACCGATTCGCCATACACGAGTTTCGGCTCGAGCGCTTCATACAACCACAAAGTCCGCAGCGCTTCAATCGCGGCCCGCCCGTAGGGTGCCGTTTTCGGATTGGCGACCGCGATGGTTTTCACGTTCCCTTCGCGTAACTGGTCGGGATGCAGTTTGGCGCCGTCAGCGCGAACTGCGCCGGGCTTCCAGAGCACGATATGACCTCGGGCATACGGAAAGGCCCCGGCGGAAAAGCCGTGTCCAACCTGAGCCAGGTTATTCGCGTATTCAATGTCGGCTGACAAAAACAGATCGAACGGTGCCTCGTGCGACAACTGACTGAACAACTGCCCCGAGGACCCGACCGTGACGCTGACCTGGGCACCCGGATGCGCCTGTTCAAACTCCGCCACAATCTTGGCCAGCGCAAACTTCAGATCGGATGCCGCCGCGATTCGCAATTTGCCCGAGGCCGCGGGCCGCAAGGCGGGATCCGGTGCAGTGGCGGGCCCCGATTCAGTAGAGTCCGAAGAACCGCTCGTGGCGGTGACCTCTGGCGCGGGCTGACTGCATCCTGCCACGATTCCCAATAACAACACGAGCCACGCCGCGCGGGGATACCAGGTCCGTGTCGCGTTCAGACCGGTGTGCGATCGGATTGTCGGGAGAAATTTCATGGCAAATAGGCCTTGGCGCCTCGGGCGAGAGGTTGGTCGTCAGCGGATGAGTTCCATCTGTCCGGATTCGCGTGTGTCGTAACCGGGCAATTCGCCCAGAAGTTGCCGATACGGTTCGGACCGGACGGCCTCGATTAATGCTTTGATCCGCGGATCGTCGGCCGTGGCTGTCGGAAAACAGATGTCGTACGTTTCATCGCGTACGCTCAGGAATTCGAGCCCGGCCTCTTCACTGACCAGGCGCACGCAGACCCCGACGTCGGCCCAGCCGCTGCGAATGGCTTCCACAACTCCGCGATGATCGCGGGCCAGGCGGCGCGGCGGTTCGCGAGTATCGAAGAGTTCCGCCATGCATTGCGCGGCACCGGAACCGGGCTCCCGCCCGACCCACCGCAGTTTCTTGTGACGCAGCACGCTGTCTACTGAATGGAGATCGGTCCCTCGCGCCAGGGCGAGGCCTTCCTGCCAGCGGGCAACCCGCAGCAGTGTGAAACCACCCCCGAGCTGTTTTTTGACCGCGGGTACGTTGCCCTGCTTGCTGCCCGCCTTGGCGAGATGCACGCCCGCGGCATGAACCAGTTTCTGTCCTAATAACTGCAACGCCAGCGAGCTGGAACGCGAGATGGTCAGTAACCGGAACGAAGTCGTGCGGGCCAGTTCGGCGGCCAGCAGCGCGGCGGCCGGGTCGCACGAGGCCAGCACCAGCGTTTGTTCCGGCAGGTTCTGACTGCGGGGCTCGTACACGCCATGCGCAAAAATGCCATCGTGACCAATGACCCCCAGTCCATTCGACTCGACCGGGTAGAGCAGAACCTCGCCATCGATCTCGGCATGCCAATACCGGCAGGGCTCGGCAGGGGCTGGCCACGCCCAGCGAACCTGGGGACCGGCTGATCCGGTCAGTGCAAAAATGGCATCGACCCGGCAACCAAACGCCTCGGCCAGCGACAGGGCGGCCGCCACTGAAGGCACCAGGCGTTCGATTTCAATGGCGCTGACCGCGGCCCGTGAAATGCCCGCGCGGCGGGCCAGCTCGGCCTGTGACCAGCCTCGGGCCATCCGCAGCATTTTCACGTTGTTCCGCAAGTTCGCCGCCTGTGACATGATCTTGTCATCGTAACGCGAGGATCATGTCAGCGTCAATCAGGCCGTTTGCCGGGCTGCCTTCGGGCAATCCGAAACCTCGGCCCCCGCCGATGCCGCGCACGTGGCTCGAAACAGCCAATTCGTTCACGGGCGGCCCACCGACTTCCGGACGAGAGTGCCCCGACCGGACTTCGCCGCTATTCACCTGACCCCGGTCGCCGTTACAATTCCCAGCGGCACGTCGGGCGACCAACCGTCGTGTTCCAGAAACTGATTCGTTGAGGACTCTGTCATGATCTGTGAACATCTCCGACATCTGTACCAGCTTTGTCTGGATCAAAAAATCCGCATGGGCGGTTCCGACCTGATTCATCTGTTCTGTGAACAATGCAACCAGAAAGAAGTCTGTCCGTCGATGCTGCTCGATACCAGTTCCGACGACACCCCCACGACTCAGGCCGGCGATGCCAGCAAACGGCCCGAATCTCCTGCTACTCCCGCCTAGCCGCGCCCCGGGCATTTCCCCGCGCTGCGTTTACCGGCCGGTTTCCCCTGCGAGACCGCGCTGGCCTGAAGAAATCACGTCATGGTGCATAACCCCCACGTCGAGAAACATTTCACCGCTCCTGAATCGGTCAAAGACATCGTCATTGGCATGTCCGACGGTCTGACCGTGCCGTTTGCCCTGGCTGCCGGTCTCTCGGGGGCCGTGGAGTCCAGCGGCATCATCGTGACGGCCGGCCTGGCCGAAGTCGCGGCCGGTGCGATTGCGATGGGCCTCGGGGGCTATCTCGCCGCGCGCACCGACGCCGAGCACTATGCTCTCGAAAAAGCCCGCGAAGAACGCGAGACCGATGAACTGCCCGAAGTCGAAGCCGAAGAAGTGGCCGAGATTTTCCGGGGCTACGGCTTGGCCGAAGATCTCGTCTGGCCGGTCGTGAATTCGATTCGGGCCGACAAGAAGCAATTCGTCGATTTCATGATGCGCTTCGAATTGGGGCTGGAAGAACCCGACCCGCTGCGGGCCCGCAACAGCGCGTTCACCATCGCCGCGTCGTATGTCGCCGGCGGCATGGTGCCCCTCGCACCCTATTATTTCATGTCGTCGGTCGAGTCGGCACTGATCGCGTCGGTGGTGGTCACGCTCATCGCCCTGGGGATCTTTGGCTACGTGAAAGGCAAGTTCACGACGCCGCATCCCGGGCGGAGTGCCTGGCAAACCGTAATCGTCGGGACCCTCGCGGCGACTGCCGCGTTCGTCATTGCCAAGGCCATTGGCTGAGTCTGGGTACTGGCTGGCGAGGTCTAAAACATTGCGAGACGAGTCTCCTGAGACGATTGCGTATCACGAGGCCGGGCATGCGCTGATGGCCCATCTGCTGGGGGGCGTGGTCCACGTCGTCACGATTGAGCCCGATCACGACGACGGACCCGAACGCTCAGGAAACACCGAGGTCCGCTGGCGTCGCTCAAATCTCAGCGACAAGGAATTCGCCAAACGGTCCATTCAGATCAGCCTCGCCGGCCCCGCGGCGGAGATGATCTATTCGGGCGATCCGTTTCATCCCGGCCTCGTTCCGGAATGGGCCGCCGACTGGCAGGATGCCTGGCAGGCGGCCGCCGTGCTGCACGCCGATGAACGGAAACGACTCGAGTACCTCGAAGCCGTCTCCATTCGCGTCTATCACCAGTTTCGCCGTGATGAGATCTGGGACGTGCTCGCCGCAGTCGCCGATCATCTGCTGGCGCACGAAACGCTCGAACGAGAAGAATTCGCCGAGATCATGGGCGAATTGCTCGATTAAGCTCCCCCTCCCGAACCCGACTCGCATCCCGCCGCGCTGAGGTCTGTACGTTTAGCGGCCTGTCGGGCGGTCACCGGCGGGCGTGCTTGCAGGCGCGTCGCTGGAGGGCTCAGTGGGTGGCGCTTGCGGCGCAGGGCGAAACAGACCGCCAATCCACTCCCGGCCCCCCTGAATCAGAATGCGTCCCGCATTGACCGCCTGCTCGCGCAACCGGGTCCAGTATTGCTCGTCGCGATATTCCCGCAGACAGCGCAGGTATTGCAGACGCCGGGCCGTGCCCAACACTTCAAGAATCGCCGGAATCAACCCTTCATCGACGTTGTACACCTGACCCGCCTTGAGGCAGACGGGAATGACCCGTCCGATGTCGATCTCCAGGTCCCCCGCCACGGCGGCCGTCAAATCGCGAATCTGGGTGGCCTTGAGCGTCGTGGGATGCGCCAGATCATAAGGCGGATTCCACTCGCGAAACGGCCGGACCTGGTCAATGTGCGACACGGCGACCACCAGCGGTGGCAATTCCCGGTCCGGTTGTCGCTGGAACAACTGGCGGAGTTCGTCGAGCAGTCGGCGGTCGGCGTCGCGGGCAGCCATGTTCGCCGAGCAGACCAGAATGACCAGATCACACCGCAGAATCTCGGCACGCGCCGCGGCCAGCGCGGCGGCCGTCCGCGACGCGTCTTCATACCCGGCCGTATCAAAGATCAGGGCCCGTTGTAATCCGTCGCGCTCAATCAGGTACGGTTCGACATCCACCGTGCGGGGGACAACATCCACCGCTGCCCGGGTTTCGCCAAACAGCGCGTTGATCAGGCTCGACTTACCCGCCTTCACCTGGCCGATCACCAGGATCCGCAGGGGTTCCTGCTCCAGACGGGCGGTGCGATTCTGCTCGGTCGTCAGCGCCTGCCGCGACGATCCGCTCGTGTACGACTCGAACGCCACATCGCGCAAGATCAAGTGGCCGCTGTAGAGTTCGATGGCATAGAACCCGAACCGTCGGGCCGTGTATTGAATCAGCCAGCGCTTGGTTTCCAGCGTCGAAGCACTCAGCAACTGGTCGGTCACGAACCCATTCAGTTCGCGCATCAGGGCGCCCGTGGGATTGAAAAACAACGCCGCGAGCCGATAGATCTGCATCAGCGTCGGGGCATATCTCCAGATCTTTTTCAGGGTTCGCAAGTCGCTGATCGTGAGGATGTGCGCCCCGGGAATGTTGTCTGAACACAGAGTCCGCAGGTCGCTGGCCACAAGTTCCACAATGCGCAGCAGGTGCGGAATCGAAATCTTCAGCACCGGGTCGCGGGCCTGCGGGTGAAACTGCCGGGCGACCGCTTCGAGAATTCGGCGTCCCAGTTTCAGCGCCAGGTCCGGTTGTTCGAGGACCTGCACCTCCTGGGCCGCCTGCCGGGCGAGGGTTTCGACCTCGGCCCAGGCGGCCCGCGCGACGGGGGACCAGTTTTCATTCGGCCCGGCACTGACCGGCATGTCGGCGGGGGCCTGGTTCCTGAGCCAGCGAATCACCGGCCAACTGACCAGCGTGATGACACCCAGGCACGCCAGCCACCACAGCGTGTAACCCTGGCTGTAGATCCACCAGGCCCCCGCGGCCCCCAGCGCCAGGTATGGGATCGCGACGAACAGTCCCAGGCACAACCATTTAATGTGCAGTTTCATGGCGACGAACGATTGCCGGACCTGAGTTTGTCGAGATAGATGCGCAGGCGATCGCGGCCATCCTGGAAATGCGACGCGTAGATCTTGCGGAACTCCTCTTTGTCGGGTTGTAGTCCCTCGCGGACTCGCGAGAAATACACGCACAGCGTGTGGCCCAGTGCGTATGTACTGGCTCCGGAATATGCGGCTGAGATCGCCGAGCCTAACCCCGGAACCAGTTTCGCCAGTTCCCGCGTCCCCAACCGGCCCAGGTACCCAATCCCCAGCGCGGCCAGCACATCGCTGATCGTCCGGCGGTCAAACGGTTGGTGATACACCGACGCCAGGCTCTGAAACATCTTCAACTGAATGGCCACCACCAGAGGCAGGTCGACCAGCGGAACGGGAATGGTCGCGGCGGCACCCGCAGCAAGGGCATACGACCAGATATGCGGTCGCGCCGTCCGCCAGTGAGCATCGCGCAGGTTCGACTGCACGCTGTCATTCTGTTGAAAAATGTTACGCAACCCGAGCGGCAACAGGTCGTCGATCGCCTGCCACAGTTCGTCCAGGCCATACAGTGGCAGGTCGTAACCATCCTCGGGCAACGTGAAATCGATCGCGACAAACTGGGCCGCGATCCCTGCCTGCGAGAACATCAGGCGCTGGGTTTCGAGCGAACGCCGCAGATCGGTGGGAACATCCGCGGGCCAGGGGGTTGTCTGCCAGGGGTAGGGAACCGGGTGCTGCGCGTCGCGCGCCACATAGCCTTCGTGCAGAGTTGTCTGGACGACCAGAATCGGCCAACTCGGGCGTGCGTCGTGGATCTGCCGGACCGCCTGCACGATCGACTGCTGGGCGTGGTCCAGCGCTTTCATGACCACGATCAGCAGGTGGGCCTGGTCCTGAAACTGTTTCAGATCTTCGGCCGGGTCGTAATCGACTTCCCCCAGACCGCGGGTATCCAGAAACCGCAGAATGCAGTTTTCTTCACTGGGAAACGGGTATTGCTGAGCGGTCCGGGTGCAGGGGCGAATGCCGGTCCCGATTTCGGCTCGGGTATTGCCGGTCAACGCGCGAATGATCGACGTTTTGCCCGACTGCGCC
>JAFEBR010001016.1 GCA_018242565.1 Planctomycetota bacterium
AGAATCGGCTCGATGGTCGCCGGGATGCGGCCTTTCTTGCCGCGGGCCAATTGCCGGCCGGTCCAGTCGAGCAACTGCAGATAATCACCCAGCGACATCGGCAGGAATCCCTTGTCGCTGCAGCGCGTGCCGGCCTGGTTAAGCACGGGGCCGAGAGGTGCCGCGTTGTGCCCGTCCAATGATACTGGCGCCAGGAATTGATCAGGGATTCGTCGCGATCCCCCCGACTTCGGCTGGACCTCCTGTGCCGGCTGGTTCGCTGGGCGCGTGATCGCCTGCTGTTGGGCGGAAGCCGACAGCGTGGACGCTTGGGATTGTTGCAGCGTCTGGATCCGGCGTTGTACGGATGTGAATTCGCTTGACTCCAGCGTTTCCGCCAGTGTGGCTCGAATCGGATTCAGATCGATCCCGGCGCGCCGGGACCAAGTGCAGGCCAGGAGAGCCTGTTCATCGAGCAGTCGAACGGCCTTGAAACGCGCCTGAAAGAACTTGCCCAACTGTTGATCTTCTTCGTTGGCTCGGCGGGCAACGTGTTGACACAAAATCCGCATCCACCACGAGATGTCGCTCAAACGCGAGCGAATGACTTTCAGCCGGTCGGTATCCAGGCGGATGGTGTTTAGTTCCTCGTCAGTCGGCTGGGCGGCCTGGCCCTCGGCTGTTTTGCGAACCGGACAAAGTGTCGGCCAGCGTTGTTCTACTTTCCCCTGATCAACTCACTCCTGCTTTCTGCGGCCCCGCCGTGACGGACAGCGGGTTGTCGCGGGTGAAGGACTTCAGCGATCTGAAGCACCTGCATGTCGCGGAGACGGGAGTCACTGACGAGGGGTTCGCGGAACTCAGACGGGCGCTGCCGAGCCTGGAAGTTCACCGCTGAGAAATGGGAGGGAGTGCGGAGTTCGGAATTCGGACTGGCGAGTGGGGGCGGAGTGCCGAGGACAGAGAACTCAATACCCGGTGCGTGTACTGAACGTGGCGTGAAATGCGACAGTTATAGAGCCGCGCAAAGTATAGTACCCGGTGCGTCCAATTCTTCCGGCTGCCGCCATCCCCATATTCCGCATTCCGAACTCCACAGTTCTGCAGAATGTGCCTGCCACGCTGCGCTCGACCAGCCAGCCGACGCTGGCCGTTCCCTTGCCCTCCGCGCACCGTGCATTCAAAATCTTGCCTGGCACTTCAGTCCGCGGGTCAATCACGCATGTCGGCTATTGTTTACGACTATCGCTATGCGTTTCCTTCCGGCTTGCAGGCCGAGTCGGCGGGGCCGAGGCTGCGCCTGGCGACTAGTGGCGGGGCGGAAGAGAATCCGGTGTTCTTTCAGGGACGATTGCTCCATCCGCGTCGCACGGCCGACCTGTTGCGGGCGCTCATGGTTGTTGTGCATGCCCGCTATAGCATTCCGCCGAACATGCTGGCTCGGATTTTGGCCCTGGCTGATCCGGTCGTCACCAGCAGCGAACACCGGTTGCGGTTCGAGGGATTTTCGGGCTGCTGCAGCACCTACGCGCGGGTCGATCTACTTCCCGAGGCGGTCGACGGCCAGACGCTCGGCCGGGGAACGACCAACGTCGATTTCAATCCTCCCATGCTCGCAGCGCTGGCCCAGGTGCGCGAAAGCGATCGCGTTGAACTGGAGGTCGGCAGCCAGCACGTCCAACTTTCGCGAGGCTCACAATCGGTCGTCGAAAAGAAGGTGTCTTTGCCATTACGGTGGTTGCGGGGGTTCGTCGAAGTCCAGTCGTATCAATCGCGAATGAAACCGGTCCTGGAAGTCTCCGGGTTGGAAGCG
>JAFEBR010001017.1 GCA_018242565.1 Planctomycetota bacterium
CGACGCATCATCGCCCCAGAGTCAGTCTGAACGGCCCTGCGAGCCCCGCCAGCGTCTCGAAAGGCGACAAATCGTCCGGTGCGACAAGATCTCCCAAGAGCCCTGTACGTGCTCAGAATTCGACTCGGACACGAAACTCAGCCGCCGCTGTGGCAACCTCGCGCCGTGGTCACGGGCAAAGCCATTGAAAAAAAATTCACTTGGCCGAGGATTCGGCCAGGTGAGCTGTACAGTTTCGATTGTGTTGTGTCCGAGTGAAATCGGCTCGCAACCGGCAGGACCAGAGCGATTTACTTTCGGACAACCGTCCGTGAGCGTTTCCACCGTGCCAACCCCAACCCCACAAATCCGACCGCCATCGTGATCAACGAGGCTGGTTCGGGAACCGCCGTATTGGGGTCGAACGTCTGTTGCCGGACCTGGGTCACCAGATTCGTAAACGCCCCCCAGTAGGTGTTCTTGTAGAAGTTACTGTTCGGGAAGTTGCTGAACACCCCATTCGTGACCTGGATCTCGCCATTCTTCACGGAACCGATCCGGGCAGGATCGGTGTAAGAAATCGGCGAGCCAACCGTGCCCACCGTCGCGTACACTTCGTCATTCGTGTTGCTGACGCGATTCGAGGTGGCCAGCAACTGGTACTGGTCCCCCGCATTCAACTGGACCGACAGGTTATTGAACAGGATCTGCGGATTCGGGTTGTTCCCGTAGGTGGTCGTGAACACGGTGGAGTTGTTCGTCACGTCAACCACCTTGATTGTCCCGTTGAACTTGGCTCCGCCGATGCCACCCCGGTGATTGAACGTGAAAGCGACCAGGTCGGAGTCCTGCAGCGCCTTGAATTGAATCCCCCACCACTGGTCGCTGCCGCCCACATGATTAAAAGTCGTCGGTCCAGCAATCGTCCCGGCGATGGAAGGCCCAGCCCCCAACCCGCCTAAGACCAGAGCGGCCAGCGCCACACTCGCAATTCGATTCATCGCCAGTTCCCCAGTTCGCACGTCAAAAATCTGCTTTCGCTCACGAGGGGTCGCTGCTCTTCAAAATACAGCAAAAAAACTACCCGCGATGCACAATTTTTATATGAGGACATCCCCGATAGGTCAACGACCATTTTTCGCAAAAACGCATGCGAAAAATAAATTGATCAATTCATCAAGAAAAACGGCTGAAAAACACCGATTTCCGAAATGACCGAGCAATCCGCCCGCTCAATGCCAAAACCTGGCGAGGATTCACGACACTTGAGTTGAGAAAAAACTTTTCACCCTGACAGTCTCGGAATCGTGCGGTCGCCCTCGGTCGCGTGACCGCAACCCAGCCCGCGGTTTTCGCCCCAAAAGTTTCGCCGCAATCCATTCCCAGGGCCAATCGCAGCCGCAGCGACTCCCCAAGCCAGGAATGTCCAACGCCCCGGCCGACATGGTTGTGGCCCGCACGGCCGGAGTGTCCTGGTGCCCTGACTCAGCCGTCAGACGCGGACTGGCTCAGGGTCCGAGGCAATTATGCCCACGGCTCGTGTAGTGAGAAAACTCAAATGCCGGTTGTTATGCGACAAGGACTTACGTCGACACCTGTCGAACTTCGATGCCTTATTCGGCCGTTCGGTCACCGCCAGACTGAGCGGGGAATGCCTGCTGATCCCCAAGTCCGATTCGCCACCCCGACTGAGCTGGCCCGCCCATGGTGCCCAAAAAAACGCCCTGAGCAGATTTCTCTGCTCAGGGCGTTTTCGATTTTTATCGAGATCGAGCACGATCTGCCCGCGGGAACCGCGTCCCGCAACAGCGTGCCAGATCGAATCAGCTTAGGCGCTGCGTTTCCGCTTCCAGCTAGCCAGACCGACGCCGACCAGACCAACCGCCATCGTAAACAATGCGGCCGGTTCCGGAACCGGTGAAACGTTGGGATCGAACGACCCATTCCGCGCGACGGTCACCAGGTTAGTGAACGCACCCCAGTAGGTGTTGCGATAGAACGTGTTGTCCGGGAAACTGCTGAACACACCGTTCGTCACCACGATTTCGCCATTGTTCACAGACGACGCCAAGGCGGGGTCAGTGAAAGAAATCGGCGAACCTGGAGTTCCCACCGTGGCGTACACTTCATCGTTCGTGTTACTGACAATGTTCGATGACGCCAGCAACTGGTATTGCGAGCCGCTGTCCAGAGAGATCCCCAACCCCGAGAAGACAATCGCCGGGTTCGGGTTGTTGCCATAGGCTGTCGAGAACACGGTCGAGTTGGTCGTCAAATTGACCAGTTCGATCGTACCGTTGAAATTCGCTCCGCCTTCACCACCGCGGTGATTGAAGGTGAACGAGCTCAATTCAGCGTTCTGCAGGGCGGTGAACTGAATGCCCCACGATTGATCGGTGCCACCGACCACATTGAAAGAATCAGGACCAGCAATCACCCCGGCGGTTGCCAGGCTGCTGCTCAGGCTGCCCAACACAACAGCCGCCACTAACAAACACGTAATCCGTTTCATGCGGACTTTCCCTAAAAAAGAACAAAACTCAAACGATACCCGACCCAAGTACGACTCGTTACCCGAACTTTATTTCATGAAACTTAGTCGTACGATCTTAATTTTTAAGCCAATCCGCCGGCAAAGTCAACGTGCACTTGCGACATCTCTGCAGGTGAATCGGCGTTTTCTGCAAAATTTAATCGGAGGCTGCAAAAAACAACACAATTCACTCCCGATCAGACATCAGCAAAGGCCTTTTTTTCCGCCTCGGAATGCGTCTGACCAACCTGCCGCAGCACGCAGCGTAGCGATTTGCCACAACGCACAATTCTTAAAAATTTTGTCCGACACTTGGGAACAACTTAGACTTCAAATCCAAACAGTCTCAGAAAAAACTTTTCTTACACACGACACTTTTGTTTCCCCAAATACCGTAAGGGTTTACAGCCAGATTCGAGAGCCGTTACCGACACCGTATTCAGTCGGCCAAACTATGGCTTGCAGATCGTGAAACGAGAACGAATTTCCGCATCAGAAACAGAAAACAGACGGTCCCCGAGACCACTTCGCCGGTTCCTGACGCCTCTACCAGTTACGGAACATGCAGCTTCACTGATCTTTCACTCGTGGCCGCGGCCCGACCAGTTCAATCGCAAGCCGCTCGAACACCCCGCTCCGCAGCGATCGGGCCCATGCGTTGCGGCCAGCCTGTGGCCAACCTGCTTCGACAGGCCGCGCCTACGGCAGCATGCCATCGGTCCGCATGGCTTCTGAGCGCAGGTTATTCGCCCGATTTTCCACGTTTTCCGTCGGCTCAATGTTCTCGCGCTGCAACGCGTAATTGACTTCCCGCCGATCGTTAATCTTGGTCATCGCAAAGTTGTCGGTGACGAAATCGAGCGGGAAACACTGGTACCAGGGGGTCGACAATTTCAATGGCACCGTCAGCGTCTGGTACCCCTCTTTCGTCAGGGTAATCTCCCGCGTGCCATAATAGGTGTAGTCGATCGAGGTCGGCGTGTAGCCGACCTCCACGCCATCCACCATGACGGCGGCCCCCGGTGGCTCAGACCGAATGGTCAGCCGGCGGTGCATGCAACCACTGGAACAACAGGCGCACAGCAGCAAAAGTGCCAGCGGCCAGCGGCGAACGATCGGGCCGAAAGGTGTGAACGGCATAGCAAGGGGATTCGGGCAGGCCGAAAAACCAGGTACAGGAAGGGGACGCAACGGCCGTGAAAACGACACAATCTGAAGAGGTGATCTGAGAGGAGGGCGGGAGTTTACCTGGAGTGGGAATTCCTGCCAAGGGGAGTTCTTTTGCCCGGAAACTCTGTATAATCGGCGCGTGGGGTATGGTGCCGCCGGTCCATGCGGCAAATTTTTGATGGGTGAGGGCAGGCATGCTCTGGGAGCAGAAAGTCGAATACGCCGCTTTCAGCGATGTCGGCTTTCGTCGTCATAACAACCAGGATTCCTACGCCGTGCACATGGCTCGGGAACGCTCGGAATGGATCCGTCGCGGCCATCTGTTTCTGGTCGCCGACGGCATGGGCGGGCACGCCGTGGGCGAACTGGCCAGCAAGATCGCCGCCGACACGATTCCTCACACTTATCTCAAAATCCAGGAAGGCGCGCCCGCCGAAGCCCTGGAAGCCGCCGTCACGGCGGGTAACGCCGCCATCAACGCCCGAGGCGAACTCAATCGCGATTTCATGCGCATGGGGACCACCTGCACCACGCTGGTCCTCTACCCTCAGGGTGCCGTCATCGGCCATGTGGGCGACAGTCGCGCCTACCGCGTGCGGGCCGACCGCATCGAACAACTCACCTTTGACCACAGCCTGCAATGGGAACTGCTGCGGCAAGGCAAGATGTCGCCCGAAGAGATCTTTCGCAAAGAGCCGCGCAACGTCATCACCCGCAGCCTGGGCCCGAACCCCAAAGTCCAGGTCGATATCGAAGGCCCCTACCCCGCCCGCCCCGACGACACCTACGTCCTCTGCAGCGATGGCCTGACCGGCCTCGTGCGCGACGAAGAAATCGGCATGGCCTGTCGAGAACTCTCTCCCGCCGACGCCTGCCGACTGCTCGTCGACCTCGCGAACCTGCGGGGCGGCCCCGACAACATCACCGTCATCGTCATTCGGGTGGGCCAACGGCCAGCCGACGTCGATTCGTCACATGAAATTCCCATCGAACCGGCGGCGGAATCCCGCGTGGGCTGGTGGTGGCTCGCCGGCGCGTTTCTCGCCGGACTCCTGTTCATCGTCGGCAACGTGATGCGGTTTTCCGATCAACCCATCGAAGGGGCAATTGTTGAAGGCCTGGGAATCCTCGGAGCGGGCGGCTTGATCTTGATGTGGCTGCGTGCCCGCCGCATTGCCCGCGCCCGCTCGCATCTCCCGGAACTCACCCCGGGTACTCCCTATCGCATCGCTTCGGCCCGCATCATTCCCGAGTTCGTCACCGAACTCGCCAATATCGAACACAACCTGCAGCGCACGGCGATCGAAGAAAACTGGAACATCGACTGGCCCGAACACACGAAGGTCTATCAGACCGGTAAGACGGCTCTCGCCGAAGGACGATACTCCGAGGCACTCCACGATTTCGCGTTGGCCATCCACGCCCTCATGGGGGGCTTGATGCTCCTCCGCAAACAACGCGAAATGTGGGCCAAAACCGGAAAAACGCCGCCAGTCCCCAAACCCGCCGACGCGGGCGACGCCAAGTAGAGCCCGGCTACACTTCCGGCGGTCCCCCTGAATCCACATCGCGTCACACTGCGCCTCAAGGCGCTTTCGACGACTTCGATTTCTTTTGGAATCGATCGCCAAACACCAGCGTGTGCACTTCGGGGTTATCAAAGCTGTGCGGCCCCCGCCAACTGACGAACTGTTCGCGCAATCGCCCCATCAGGCCCGTCGTCAGTTGCCGGAATTCCGCCGACTTCGCCACCACCTGCTCTCCCCGTACAAACTCGTTCGAGAATCGCAGGTAATACTGCAGGCCCAGTTCCGTATCACTGGGGGATGTCGGTGGCTGGGTGCTGTACAACAAGCCGGGCGGAGAGCCTGCCACTTGTGTGCGGCAGACATGGCTGCGCGAACTCAGACGCACCACTTCCTCGCGTTTCCAGAACGCGTCTTCCCGCCGGGCGGTCGCCACGGCGTCGCCTGGAATCTCCTGCGCTCGGGGCATCGCATACAGGTGCGTATAGGTGCCGGTCACCACCGTTTCCAGCACTTCGCCAAGGCTCTGCGCAGCGTGGACACACCCTTCCGGCCCCCGCCTCCCGACCACAAATTGACATCCCAGCGACTCCGCCAGGTAGCGCACCACGCCCTGAATGTCGGCCGCCGTGACGAACAGGCTGAGGTCGTGCAGATCGTACAGCACCTTCGGATTCTGGCAGCGATCCAATGGTTTTTTCAGCAGGTGCAGCGTGGGGGCATAATCCAGATCGATCCGCAGGTTCCGTCGCGTCTTGCCGCAATTGGCACACAGTGAGTGCACAAACAGACTTCGGATCTCGCCCTCCTCACGCAGGCTGTATTCGATCCGCAGCCGAAATGTCTGCCAGCGGCACGGACAGCGAAACTGCCGTGGATACCCCTTTTGAATGACATCGAACCAGTAGTCGCGGCTGTCGAGCAGCAGGTACTGGTCCGCGCAGCGAATGCAGCGCGCGGCCCCGACCGATTCATCGGGCAGAAACCACAATTCAAATTCCGGGTTTTGGCATTTCGGACATGCCGGGGACAACTTGGGCATCCGGAGACTCTCCGTTTCGTACACTCAGAACCAGCCATCAACTCCTGATTCTGATGAACGGCGATCGGCCTGACTATGCCAGCGGCGACTCTCCCGCTCAGATTCCTCCGGCAGCGGCCCCACCTTTCCGCAGCCGATCCCCAAACCGCTCCGTAAACTCAGTCACCACCCCGCGCAGCCGTTCGTCCAGCTTCTGCAGGACTTCGCGCTCGATGTCCGCCGGGACGCCGCCATACCAGGCCTCGGCGATTCCGCCGGCAATACACGCCATCGTGTCGGCATCGCCCCCCAGTGAGATGGCGTTGCGAATCGCATCTTCAAAACTGGTCGATTCCAGAAACGCGATGATCGACTGTGGGACCGACCCCTGACACGACACGTCGAAAGTGTAACGCTGGCGAATGTCCTCGAGCGTTTCCGACAGGTTGTAGCCGAATTCACGCTCCAGATACGTCTTGATTTCGGGCTTGCCGGTCCCGATGCGAGCCAGGTACACCGCGGCCGCCGTGGCCTGCGCCCCGCGGATCCCTTCGGGATGATTGTGCGTCACCGCGGCACTGGCCTGAGCCTCGGCGAGCACCTGCTCGAGACTGTCGCAGACGGTGCCGACGGGACTGACGCGCATCGCCGAACCGTTTCCCCAACTGTTGTAAGGCTCGCGCAATCGCTGCAAGGCCCACCGGCAAAAGGTGCCCCCATATCCCGCCCGGGGATACGCATGAAAACATTCGTGAAACAGATCGACATAATCGCCACCGCGCAAACAGCGCTCGGCGACCGCCACGGTGAGCACCGTGTCGTCCGTAAACCGACTACGGTCAGTGAACAGAGGAAAGCGTTTCGACTTGAACGCTGCCTGCTCGTAGATCGACCCGATCACATCACCCGCAATGGCACCCAGCATGGTCTGGCACTCCCTGGAGTTCAAAGTTCTGTCGCGATCATCATACACGATCGACCAGTCTGGTTCGCCCGGAGACCAGCACCACTCCAGATTATTACGGTAAGGGTCCGACCTGCCCCAGGGCCCGCCGCAGGGCACTGTGCGAATACACACAGCGACAACCACTCACCACCCCCGAGGCGTCCAGCGTGACTTCCACCTGCCACAACTGATCCACCCACACCAGCACGCCCCCGCGATCATTCCGCCCCGATTCCAAAAACAGCGCCGGCGGCCCGAGACAGGCTTCCACCTCGGCCCGAGTCATACCCGACACGACCTGCGCCGAACGCCCCTTCAGATTCCTGAACTCCGTGAGCATGATGTACACGCTCGACGCCACCACCAGGGCGATGAGCCCTCCCAGAACAGTCCACCGCAACCGCCGCTGTTCACACAGCAGCGTTATCGGTCCACGTCGTTTTATTCGCTCGGTGCTCATGCCGGGCATCATACCCGGAAACACTTTGCAATGCAAAGCCTATTTTGCCGGTATGTGTTATTGTGGGCGGTCGGCGTCGCGTGTCTGACAGATTTCCGCGCAAATGTCGCGGAGAACAAGGTCGTCGCGGAATTTTCCGGCCAGACCAGAAAGGCCCCGCTTCCCAATTTCGATGTCGATGAGCTCGCCCGCCTCAACCATGACGGCCAATTGACTCTCTAAAGCGGCAATGGCCTCATCCCGAGTCGGGCGCACCGCCTCGAGGGTCGCCAGGCCCACAACGCTGGCGCGATATTGACCGCCCGACGGCCGTACCACCACAACGCTGAAAGCGTTGCGCAACACAGACCGGGGTTGCCGACCTTGTGTCGGCTACCCTGGGTACAGCCACCCAACCCCGTTGAACCCAGAATGGGTTCGGCAGAACGCCGGTCGTAGAGACCATCCAAATCCAAGGTGACGCCAGCTTCTACCGATCTCCATGCGGTTGCGATCGGCACAAACGGGAACAAATCCAACAGAGTCGCCGATCGCGACGACGGACC
>JAFEBR010001018.1 GCA_018242565.1 Planctomycetota bacterium
AAGATGAACTGGGGAATACGGGGCCGTCGCTCATCAAGAGTGTCGATATTCATGAATTGATTCACCTCGCCCAAGCTGGGGGCAGTTCCGACGATGGGAAATATGACTTCCTGGTGAATGACATTGCTGATGAACACGACATGCCCGACACCCTCTGGCTGAGCGATGGGCGGGTGGAATCGGTTAACGATGTGTCCGAGGCAGCGTTGGATGGTGCGCCCACTCTTGGCGCATTGTCGGTGCATCTCACTGCGACGGTCGATGCTGGCTGGAATTACATCGACGTCGCCGATCCGCAGGGGGGCGATTATCGGATTACGAAGATCGTTCGGGACGATGGCACCGAAGTCCGCATTGGCGACAACATCACCGGCGGGAATGCCTGGCAGACCGACCGCACGTTTATTGAGCACGGCCAACGGCCGATTTACGAACATCGCCTGCACTTGCTCGATTTTGGCGGTTCGGGGCATTACACCATCACCTACGCACCGATCGACTCAGTCGGCCCGATGGTCGTTGGGGTGACTCCTCCGGAAGCGATCGTCACCGTGCCAGTCGATTCGCTGACTGTCGCGTTCTCGGAGCCGTTGCAAGCCGGCAGCTTCGACTCGGCTGACCTGGCGCTGTACCGCAACAACGATACGACCAACTTGCTCGGGGCAGGCGTTGCGATCACACCGTTGTCAGATCGCAGTTATCAGATCACAGGCCTGTCGGCACTGACCGGTAGCGACGGAACTTATCGGTTCGAGGCGCAGGCCACCGGAGTCGCCGACCTGTTTGGCAATAGCGGAACGGGGTTGGCGTCAGTCGAATGGACCAAGGCCAGCGCCGCGCCGGCCGTGACCAGTATCACGGGACTGCCAGGAACACTCCGCAACACGCCCGTCGCCGAGCTGAAAGTCAGTTTCAGTCAGCCGGTCGATCCGAATTCGTTGACCGCCAGTGATCTCACGCTGACTCGCGATGGCAGCGAAGTCGATCTCTCGACCGCCGGCCTGACGATCACCCAAACCGCCGCGAACGCGTTTAGTATCTCGGGATTGAGTGCCGTCACCGCACCCGAAGGGCGCTACCGATTCGAGGTCCGGGCAGCCGGGATTCTCAGTCAGTCCGGCCTGGCGGGGGTGGGGAGCCAAGCGGCCGCCTGGACGATGGATGTCACCGCGCCTCAGGTGCAGTCGATCGTGGGGTTGCCGACCGACCTGACGAATCAGCCGACTGGCGACATCACGGTAACCTTCACCGAGCCGCTCTCCGTCGTGTCGTTCACGGCCAGCGACATTCAGTTGACGCGTAACAATGTGACGCTCGCCACCACCGGGCTCAGCGTGACGGCACTTGATGCCACTCGCTTCCGTATCTCGGGGTTGCGTGCATTGACCGAACAGGATGGCACTAATCGTCTGTCGATCGTCGCGGCCGGTGTGACCGACCTGGCGGGAAATTTGGGTCAGGGGCAATTCGAGCAAACGTGGGTGGTTGATCGGACCTCGCCGCTGCCCGCCACGAATCTGGCCTTCGCGCCCGATAGTGGTGTTCAGGGAGACCGGATCACCAACGTGCTCGTGGGGACGTTGTCGGGCACCGTAGCGGAAGGTCCGGTCACCGTGACCGTTTACGACGACACCGCCGGGGCTCTCGTGGGGACACAATTCACGAACACGGGCGCCTTCGAAATGACGACGAGTTTCGCGGTGGCGGGCAATCACGATCTGCGCGTGGTTGTCACCGATGCTGCCGGTAACACCGCGTCCACTTCGTACCTGCTGCACGTGGACCAGACTCTGCCGTTCGTCGCGCAATGGGTCAATGTCCCCACAATGGCGGGCCCGGCGACTCCCGATTCGATCGACATCGTCTTCACCGAAGCGATCGCCGAGGCGACGCTTGATCCGGCTGCGTTGAACTTATCGCTGGACCATGGCGCGAACCTGTTGCCGGCGAACCTCTCGATCGAGAAGCGGGACGATCATACGTTCCGACTGTCGGGACTAGCCGGGCTGATCGCGACGGATGGCATTTACCGTCTGACCCTCGACACCCGCGGCCTGCACGACCTGGCCGATAACGCCGGTCGGGACGTGGCCGCGATTGAGTGGGAGCATATCACCCCGCCCCCTCCGGCCGAGCTGCACGGCACCCTTTGGCACGACATGAATGAAGACAAGGTCCGCGAGCCTGACGAAGAGGCCCTGGCGGGTTGGACGGTGTTCCTCGATGGCAATCAGAACGGTTTGCTCGATACAGGTGAGCTGACGACCGTCACCGATGCCAACGGGGCCTATGCCTTTACCAATCTGCCGGCCGGAACTTATGTCGTTGCCGAGGTCATTCCGGACGATTGGAAGCAGACCTTCCCGGGCACACTCTCGGGGTTGGCGGGCAGCGTTGCCGGGGGCAGCAGTGCGTCGGAAGTCTTCCTGGACGACTACAGCGACGGCTCGGCAGGAGCCTCGCCCTCCCTGGGGGGCGCCTCGGGGAATGGCTACACCTGGGTGGACTCCGATACTTCGACGCCCGACGTTGTCGAGATTCGCTACGATTTCCGCGACCTGAATGGCTACTCGAATCAAATCACCCCGCAGCAGCAGTCTCTGGCCGAGCTGGCGCTGAAGTCGTGGAACAGCGCGGCGAATCAGCGGGTGAAATTCGTGCGCGACACGTCGGCGTCGGCGGCGGAAATCCTGACGATTGGCGTGGGGGACCTCGCCGCGCTCGGATATACGAGTGGTGTCAAGAAGACGATTGGATTGGGCGGGGGCGTGTTCTCGAACGTGGATGGCGTGCGAACGATTCAGTCGGGGGTGGTCTGGCTCGACGCCGCCGAGAACTGGGATAACACCTATTCGAACGGAAATCCCTCTGGAACCTACGACTTCTTCACGGTGGCGGCCCGCGAAATCGGCGACGCGCTGGGGATGGCGATCACTGAGACATCTCCCGAAGGGGTCGTCATCGATGTGCCGGCCGGGCAGTCTCAGACGCTGTACTTCCAGAGCCACTGCGGATGTGGCGGCACCCCGGCGAACGGGGTCAAGTATGCCAGCGAAATCACTCGCGTCTCGTCACACGACGGCAAGTTGCTGGAAGCCTTGTACGGTGGCAATGCCGACGCGAGCAGCAGCAGCCCGTTCTATACGGGGTCGGGAGCGAAATACAACTGGCGGGACGCCGACCCGGCGACTCCCGACGTAATCGACATTTATTACGATTTCCGCTCGCTGGCGGGTTATGCGAATTACATCACGGCGACGCAGATCTCGCAAACGGAACTCGCCTTCCAGTCCTGGGAGACGGCTGCTGACGGGCGGTTGAATTTTGTTTACAACCCGTCGGCTCCGCTGCACGACATCATCGACATTGGCGTCGGCGATCTGGCCGCGCTGGGCTACAAGAGTACCCCGCGCGGCACCCTGGGGTTGGGGGGCGGTACGTTTGCGAAAGTTGACGGGCAGTATGTGATCTCGGCCGGTGAAGTCTGGCTCGACTCAGCCGAGACGTGGGATGACGAGTTCGGCAATGGCAACCCCGCCGGGATGTTCGATTTCTTCACCGTCGTGGCCCATGAGATTGGCCATGCGATTGGACTGGGGCACACCGATTTCATCCTCGGCGAAGACATCATGGATGGACGGTACTCGCAAGAACGCACCAGCTTCTCGGCGACCGACATGCGGCTGGTTCAAGAGTTGTACGACGGACAGTCGGCCGGTTCGAACAATACCGGTGGAGGCAGCTCGGGGGGCGGGAACGGCGATGGCACTGGTGATCCGGTTTTGCGAGCCGGGACCACGGGGGTGCATATTGTATCTGTGTCGGCGGGTCAGATCCTGACCGGTCTCGATTTTGGCGATGATTATGCGGCTCCGTTGCAAATCGTGTCGCTGACACCGCCCGCTCCGATCGCCGGGGTGGAGGCCGGTGTGATGCGCATCGCAACTGTGACCGACAAGAATGGATCGGCCGATCTCGGCAGCTTGACGGCCACAATTGAATGGGGGGATGGTGCGACCAGTACGGCGACCGTGGCCGACGGCGGCCTGGTGGTCGAAAGTGACGGGAGCCTTGGCGTCTACGGACAGCACACGTATACCACTGTGGCGAGCGGCTTGACGTTCCGGGTGACCGTCCGGAATGGCGGTGGGGCCCTCGTCGTTGCCAGTGCGACCATCGACGTGGAGAATCCGAACCACACGCCAACTGACATCACCTTGTCGCAATCGACGATCGCCGAGAATCTGGCGGCGGGTACGACGGTGGGAACATTGTCGACGACAGATGCCGATGTGGGTGACAGTTTCACTTATACGCTGGTCTCTGGTGATGTGGGCGCATTCCAGATCGTGGGGAACGAACTGCGGACGGCCGCCAGCTTCGATTACGAGACGCAGAGTTCGTACACCGTCACCGTGCGGACGACCGATGCAGGCGGCCTGACGTTCGACAAGCAGTTCACGATCGATGTGACCGACGTCAATGAGTCGCCGAGTTTCAGCCAGGCGCTGTACACGTTCGCTATCAACAGCAAGGCGCTGGTGGGAGCCGTCGCCGGGGCGACGCCGGCGACTGATCCAGACACTGCGGCGGCGTTCAAGACGCTGACGTATTCGATCGCGGCGGGTGATCCCAACCAGGCGTTTGCGATTGATCCCAATACGGGGGTGGTCACGGTGCTGAATCCGTCGAAGTTGCCCAAGATTGCCACGGGGCAAACGTCGGCTACCGCGCCCGATCTCACCATCTCGGTGACCGATGGCACCAACACGGCGACCTCGGTGCTGCGGATCACTTCACGGTTGAGCCCGCAGGCGATGACGCCAATCGCGGCCTCGAAGACCGTCACGTTCAACACGAACGAGAACAACGTTGATGGTGGTATTGCGGCCAGGTTGGCGGTCAACCCGGCGTACACGGGCCAAGCGGTGACCTGGGGCTCGGTCGCCGATACGTCGGGGGGACCGTCATCAACGCTGTTCGCCTACTCGCCTACCGTGGCGACGACCGGCACCACTGCCACGATCGTGTTGAAGCCGGGGGTGAAGCTCGATTTTGAAAAACAGAGCAGCTACACCTTCTATGTCACCGTGGCTGACTCGGCGGATAGTACCAAGACGGTCACCACGCCGATTACGCTGAACGTCAACGACATCAACGAGGCACCCGTGATTTCGCTGTCGTCCGATGGGATCGCCGGGGCGCCGACAACGCCGTTGGCGGCGGGCAAAGCGGCGTACACGATCAACGAGTACACCTCGGCCACGATCAGCAACGGCCCAAAAAATGGGGACGTTGTGTTCCGCCTGTCAGCCAATGACCAGGACGCGGGGAGCAGTATGACCTATGCCCTGACGGGGACCGGGGTCACCAACCCCAGTCCAGGGGTGTACGTCGATGCCAAGGGGGCCTTCCAGTTCGACGCGGCCACCGGTGCGGTGACGGTGTTCGATGCCACGAAGATCGACTACGAGAAGGCCAAGACGGGTATCGGTCTGGCGTTCTCGGTGACCGACAATGGTCAGCCGGGCCCGACGGGTGTGCAGTCCAATCCGCCGAAACCGTTGACAACCAGGGCGACCGTGACGGTGTTGCTGAATGACCTAAACGATTCGCCGACGTTTGCGGCGGCTGCGGCGAGCGTCAACCAGAACGAGAACAACCGGGCCAATGCGGTCGTGTTCACGGCCCGGGCGACAGATGTCGATCGAGCGGTCGTGGACGGCGTGACCGTAGCGCAGCATCTGACCTACTCGCTCCTCTCGGCGACCAATGGTGTGGGGGCCGATGTGTCGTCGAGCTTTGCGATCGACCCGGCGACAGGGAAAGTGGCTGTGTTGTCGGCCAATCTGTTTGACTTTGAATCCGCGGCCAACAGCAAGTACACGCTGGTGGTGCGGGCGACCGACGATGGCAGCCCCAGTCGGTCCACGGTCGAGTCGGTGATCGGCGATCAGACCGTGACGCTGAACGTGATCGACATCAACGAAGCGCCTGTCATCTCGCTGTCGTCTGACGGCATCGCCGGGGCACCGACGACGCCGTTGGCAGCGGGCAAAGCGGCGTACACGATCAATGAGTTCACTCAGGCCACGACGGGCAGCAGTCCGCAGAATGGGGACGTGGTGTTCCGTCTGTCGGCGGTGGATCCCGATGCGGGCAGCAGCCTGACGTATGTCCTGACGGGGACCGGAGTCACGAGCCCCAGTCCGGGGGTGTACGTCGATGCGAAGGGAGCCTTCCAGTTTGACGCCGCGACGGGGGCGGTGACGGTCTTCGATGCCACGAAGATCGACTTCGAGAAGTTCAAGACGGGCATCGGCCTGGCGTTCTCAGTCATCGACAACGGCGAACCCGGTCCGACGGGCGTGCAGGTGGATCCGCCGAAACCGCTGACGACCAGGGCGACGGTGACGGTGCTGCTTAACGACCTGAACGATCCGCCCACGTTTGCTGCCAACTCGGCCAGCGTCAATCTGGCGGAGAACAACAAGGCGAATGCTTTGCTCTTTACGGCGAAGGCGACGGATGCCGACAAGCCGTTGGTGGGTGGAATCGCGACGCCACAGCACCTGACGTATTCGCTCGTCTCGGCGGTGAATGGCGTCGGGGCCGATGCACTGCCGTATTTTGCGATCGATCCGGCGACCGGAAAACTGACGGTGGTGTCGGCGAATGTGTTCGACTTCGAATCGTCGGCGAGCAGCACGTTCACGCTTATTATGCGGGCGACCGATGATGGCTCGCCAAACCGGTCGACGGCGGAATCGAGTGTCGGAGATCAGACGCTGACGATTCATGTGACCGATGTGAATGAAGGACCGCAGGCGGTGTTCACGCCGGTGGGTGGCTCCCCCACGTCGGGAACGACGGGGGTGGTCAATATCTCGGCGTCGACCAGCAGTGTGGGGCTGATCATCGGCAACCTGGCTGTGAGTGACCCGGATGGTCTGGGGCTGGGTTATGGCAGTGACTCGCTGGTGCTGACGGCGAAGGACAATTCTTCGACGACGAAGCCGGCGCTGGTTTACGACGCCAGCAGTGGGGCGTTGAAGATCAATGACATGTCCACGCTAATGGCGAAGATCGGCAAGCCTTTCACGTTCGTGTTCACGGTGAAGGATAAGAATGGTCTCGCCGGGGCCCTGACGTTCACGTTGACGTTGACGATCAACGTGACGGCGTAAAGTCGTGGATCGCTCCGCGATCCTACGCGGGGTTTTCCAAAGGGAATGGCCCGTGGTGATGTGAGTGGGTGGTTAAAAAAGGTGTTAGATCGCGGAGCGATCAACAACTTTGGCAACTGTTGGCGGTCAAGGGCCCGAGGTTCGGGGGATGCGTCGAGAATGCCGCGGTCTGCACAATCCTTACAGGATTGCCATTGGTTGGGGGATCGGTACCCGGGGTAGCCGACAAAAGGTCGGCAACCCCGGGCTGCGCTGCAGAACGCCTACGGCGTTCGGGGTGTTGGAGCCGGGGGCAACCGGAGACGGCGGTAGGGGGAGTGTCAAACCGCCGTTGGCGCGAAACGCAGAAGTTCGTGTCCAGCGTTACAGATCGCACCGACTTGGCCGGGCGGTGCCTGGGGTGGCGGCAGAAAGTCGTGGATCGCTCCGTCGATCCAACGTGATGTGTTGAAGACGAATCGCCCGTGGTGATGTGAGTGGGTGGTTAAAAAGGGTGTTAGATCGCGGAGCGATCAACAACTTTGGATTACGCAAACAGCGGCGACAGGGGATTGCCTTCGGTGAGGCGGACGGGGCGTGATTCGCGGTCGGGGAAAATGAGATCGGCGGGAATTCCCAGGGCGTGATAGATCGTGGCGGTGATGTCCGCCGGGGAGACAGGGTTTTCAGCAGGGTACGCGGCCAGCGCATCGGAACGGCCGTAGGTGCGTCCCCCTTGTACCCCGCCGCCGGCCATCACGGCGCTGGCGCACCAGGGCCAATGTTCGCGACCGGCGTTATCGGCGGTGATGCGGGGGCGACGACCGAATTCACCCACCCAGACCAGCAGCGTCTCATCGAGCATGCCCCGGTCGGCCAGGTCGTCGAGCAGTGCCGAAAAGCCTCGGTCGGTGGGGGGCATCAGGTCGTTTTTCAGACGATTGAAGTTGTTGCCGTGGGTGTCCCAGAAATTCTGATGGTCATGGTGCCAGTTGACGCACACCAGCGACACGCCCGCTTCCACCAGGCGGCGAGCCAGCAGCAGGCCCTGGCCGTGGATGTGGCGACCGTAGCGCTCGCGTGTCTCAGCCGATTCTCGGTTGAGATCAAACGCCTGCTGAACCGACGCCGAGGTGAGCAGGTCGAACGCCTTTCCCTGGGCTCCATCGAAGCCGCCGGCGATGTGCGAGTTGCAGTCCGCCGCGTTGAGTTGGTTCAGCAGCGTGTGCCGGGCCGTGAGGCGCGCGGGGGAGACTCCGTCAGCCAGCGCCAGGCCCGAGACGCGAAAGTTCGGGGCGTTCGGGTCACCGGTGACGACGAAAGGATCATAAGTCGCTCCCAGCCAGCCCGCGTTCTGCCCGGGGGCGACGCCTCCCGGAGCGGCGGGATGTGAGACGACCCAGGGCAGGGTGATAAACGGGGGAACCGCGCCGCTGGGGGGACACAATTTGCCCAGGACCGAGCCGACGTGGGGCCAGTCGATGCGCGAGGGGGCGTCGGCGTCGGATTTGACTTTGGCGGCATGACGGCCGGTCATGACGTGGTGCACGCTCGACAGGTGAGCCGGGTCGTCGTGTGTGACCGAGCGAATGATCGCGTACCGGTCGGCCCGTTTCGCCAGGTTCGGGAAATGCTCGGAAATGTCGATGCCGGGGACACTGGTGGCGATCGGCTTGAATTCCCCGCGGACTTCGGCCGGGGCGTGGGGCTTGAGATCCCATGTTTCCAGTTGCGAGGGGCCGCCCCACATGAACATCAGAATGCACTGCTTGGCTTTGCCAAAGCCGGGGAGTTCAGCGAGGGGACTCTGGCGAAAGGCGGCTGTCGAGGTGTCGGCCGCGACGCTCGAGCGGGCTGCCAGCAACTCGGGGAGCGTCAGCCCAATTGCACCCAAACTGCCGAGCTGTATCAGCTTGCGGCGATTCAGTTGCTGCGTCAGGTGGCGGAATTCCGGACAGGCAATGTTCGTCATGGCATCTCGTGGATCAATCAATGTTTATCGGTTTATTGTAACCGGAAATCCGAGCATGACCAGCCCTGTTCGGGAGAGTGGGGCCACTCGGCATCTCCTGCCGTTTTTGCCTGGTCTGCCAGAGGCTGTGGGGTGGAAGTGTCAGCGGGGGCGGTACTGCGGCGGCCGATTCGTGGAGATTGTCCTTAAGAACAGATGCGAACGATCGAACTATCGGCTATTGGTAGGGGATCAGAAGTCGCCCCCGGTCGTTGCAGTCACTGTTGGAAGGACGTCGTCAGATGGACGCGCGTGGAAATCGCACCCTGGATACGCATTCGGTCATCATTGGCTACTTGTGCTGGATCCTGGGCTTTACCGGGGCACACCGGTTTTATTACGGGAAGCAGATTACCGGGACTTTGTGGTTTTTCACCGGTGGGTTACTGGGCGTGGGCTGGCTGATCGACCTGTTCCTGATTCCGTCGATGTGTGCGCAGGCCGAGCGGCGGTATGTCGCCGGTCCGTATGATTACACCGCGGCCTGGTTGCTGCTCACGTTTCTGGGGTACCTGGGTTTCCACCGCTTCTATCTGGGGAAATGGGGCACCGGCCTGTTGTGGTTGCTGACGGGGGGGCTGTTTGTCTTTGGCTGGCTCTACGATTTGTGGACGTTGAATGACCAGGTCAGTGATGCCAACGTGCTGGCGATACGCGACTGATGTTGTGGGTTGCGGCGTCTCGTCGACATGGTGCGATTCGCAGATGGCTCGGATGATGTCTTCGGCTGAGGCTCGCTGGGGAATTTCTGCTTCCCCGCTGGCTGGCTTGCTGGATGTGCCGAGCGCGGGACGTTTTGATCGGCAGGCCAGCGAACCACCCTTGCTGGCCGTCGTGGCCGTTTGCTAAATTATGAGCGAACGTTGATGCATTCCCCAAGCCTGAACGTGGTTCCCGCCTCGGCTTGGAAGAGTTCCACCCGCGATCCTGCATTGGTTTTTCGAGTCATTCCTCGGATTGGAGAACGGCATGCGGTTTGACCGCTGTGGGTTCCTGATTGCGCTGCTTTTCGCAACCTGGCCACTGGCCGGCGGACGTCTCGAGGCAGCGGATTTGTTGCCCCCGGAGACTTCGATAGCAGATGCTGTCGACTTTTACGTGGAGGCCGTGCAGCGGGAATCGCAGGTGACGCCGGCCCCCGAGGTGGATGACGCGAATTTCATTCGGCGGGTGACGCTGGATCTGGCCGGTCGCATCCCCTCGGTCGCCGAGGTGCGGGACTACGTCCAGTCGACGGAACCGCAGAAGAAACAGCAACTGGTGGATCGCCTGCTGGCCAGTCCCGATTTTCCGTATCATCAGCGCAACGAGGTTGACGCCTTGCTGATGGCGGGGAAGGGGCCAGGTGAATGGCGCGACTGGTTGTATAAGGCCTACAGTGAAGATCGCCGCTGGCCCGACCTGTTTCGGTCGCTGATGCTTCCGAAAGAAGCCGATGCCGTCGAAAAGCCGGCGGTGACGTATCTGAAGACGCGGGCCGCCAACATAGACGACATGACGAACGACACCAGTCGGCTGTTCTTCGGCGTCAGTATCAACTGCGCCAAGTGCCATGACCATCCGCTGGTCGCCGACTGGAAGCAGGACCATTACTTCGGCATGGCTTCGTTCTTCAACCGCACGTACCTCACCAAGAAACAGTTTCTGGCCGAGCGTGACGAGGGGCAGTTGAAGTTCCGGACCAAGGCGGGTGAAGAAAAGCAGGCCCGGTTGCTGTTTTTGACGAGCGCCGACATCAGCGAACCGTCGCTGGCGGAAAAGAGCGATGCCGAGCGGCAGAAAGTGGATGAGAAGCAGAAGGCCGACAACGATCGCGAGACTCCGCCGGAACCGGCCTTTTTCAGCCGAAGGGCGCAACTCGTTGACGTGGCGCTGCGGCCTGATTCCAACAGTTTTTTCACCCGCTCGTTTGTGAATCGCAACTTTGCCCGGATTTTTGGGCGGGGGCTGGTGACGCCGCTGGACCAGATGCATTCAGAAAATGAGCCGAGCCACCCGGAATTACTGCAGTGGTTGGCGCGCGACGTTGAGTCACACGGTTATGACGTGCGCCGGTTATTGCGCGGCCTGGTGCTCAGTCGCGCCTACGGCCGATCGAGCCGCTGGGAGCAGGCGGGAGACCGTCCGGCCGACCGGTTGTTCGCGGTGGCCGCGGTGCGACCGCTGACGCCGATGCAGTTTGCCCTGTCGCTGGCGATCGCCACGG
This sequence comes from Planctomycetota bacterium, assembly GCA_018242565.1. GTDB lineage: Bacteria > Planctomycetota > Planctomycetia > Planctomycetales > Planctomycetaceae > JACQFH01. The sequence continues at coordinate 11,384 of JAFEBR010001018.1, forward strand.
GCAATCCCGCCGATCTGGCCGGGCAGCAGGCTGCGGCCGATCAATGGCCGAATCGGCGTCGCGATCTCGAGAACCAGGCGTATGGTTTCGCACAGCAGTTGGAACTGCCGGGCGAGAATTTTCAGGTGGGAGTCTCCGAAGCGTTGTTGTTTGCCAATGGCGGACAGATCGCCAACGAATATCTGCGGGATTCGGGAGATCGGCTGGTGGGTGTGCTCAAGGGGCAGTCCGATCGCAACGAGATGATCAAGACGGCTTTTCTGTCGGTGCTCTCGCGAGAACCGCAGAGCGAAGAACTGGCGGCGGTTTCGCAATATCTCGCCGAGCGTGAAGATCGTTCGGCCGCGGCGATCAGCCAGTTCGTCTGGTCGCTGCTGACGAGCAGTGAGTTTCGGTTCAATTACTAAAGGCACAGTGCCGGCGCGGCGTTTGTCGCACCGGAAGTTGCCCGTCGCACTCTGGTGCCGGGCCGTTCAAACGAGAGGACTCTATGGCGCACAGTTTTCGAGGGTGGTGCGGTTCTGCGGATCACGGTGTCAGCCGCCGCGGGTTTCTCGGTTCGACGGTCGCGGCCGGCAGTGCCTTCGCCGCCAACATGACGGTGCTCAACGTCTTGAAGAATCCGGCCCTGGCGGAAGAGATCAAACGGCAGGAAAAGCGGGTGATTCTGCTGTGGCTGGCGGGGGGGGCCAGCCAGTTAGAGACCTGGGATCCCAAACCGGGACGTCCCACCGGGGGGCCTTTTCGAGCCATCGACACGAATGTGCCCGGGATTCGAATTTCGGAATTGATGCCCAAGCTCGCACAGCGGCAGCAGCATACGGCGATCATCCGCTCGCTGAATACGAAAAACGCCGACCATGGCGGTGGCACCGACCTGATGGAGACTGGCCGTCCCAAGGAACCGGGGATCAATTATCCCGACCTGGGGGCGATTCTCGCACGTGAATTGGGACGGGCCGACAGCCAGGTTCCCGATTACGTTTCGATGTATACGTCGACCGAAGGACGGCACAAGGGTGGTTCCGGTTTTCTGGGTGCCCGCTACGCCCCGATGTTTCTCGATAAAGATCTGACTCCCGATAACATTCGACGGCTCGAGTCGATCTCGGATCTGGATCATCAGCAGCGGATGGAACTGCGGAACCTGTTGTCGACCCGCTTTGCCCGCGCTCGGGAAGGGAACACCCTGGGGAGCCACAACTCGGCTTATGCCCGCGTCCGGGGCTTGATGGCCAGTGAGAAACTGTTCGACTTGAGCCAGGAGCCTGACAGCGTGCGGGCACGGTATGGACCGACGCAGTTCGCCGAGCAGGTGATTGTTGCTCGGCGGCTGTGCGAAGCGGGGGTGCCGTTTGTGAAAACGGCCCGTGCCTGGTGGGATAGTCACGGGCAGAATTTCGAAACGCATCTGGAACTGGTCAGTGAACTCGATCATGTGATGTCCACGCTGCTCGACGATCTGCAAGAGCGGGGTCTGCTCGACAGCACGCTGGTGATCACGCTCGGCGAATTTGGCCGAACGCCCGGAATCAACCCGAGCCTGGGACGCGATCACTTTGCGAATGCCTGGAGTGCCAGTCTGAGTGGCTGCGGCATTAAGGGGGGCACCGCTTTCGGCAAGACCGACGAAGATGGCAACAAAGTCGTTGAAGGCGAAGTGGGGGCTGAAGCGCTGTTTGCTACGATTTTCAACGCGCTGGGCATCGACCATCAGAAGAACTACTACCTGGGCGCGCGCCCTGTCCCACTGACCAATCCCGGCACCGAGCCGATTCAAGAGGTGCTCGCATGACCGCGTCTCCCAGCCAACTCAAAGTTACGAAACAGTTGGATCGGTCCGGAATCTTCTTCGGGCTGGCTCGTGTCCCGGGGACTGGCCGGGTGTTCGTGGGATGTTCCGATGCCAAGGTCTATCAGGTCGATCTGGCGGCGGAAAAAACCGAATGGAAGGAACTGGTCGGTCACGAAAGCTACGTGACTGGTGTGGCCTTGGCCGGTTCGTATCTCGTGACCGGGGCCTACGACGGCAAACTGATCTGGTGGAACTCGGAAACGTGCCAAGCCGTGCGCAAAGTCGACGGGCATACCAAGTGGATTCGCGGTGTGACCGCGTCACGCGACGGCCGGCTCATTGCAAGTGTCGCCGATGATATGCAGTGCAAAGTGTGGCAGGCCCAGTCGGGTGAATTGCTGCACACGCTGTCGGGGCATCAGCCAGTGACGCCGCAGCATTATCCCTCGATGCTGTTTGCCTGTGCCTTTTCGCCCGATGCGCGATTCCTGGCGACCGCCGACAAGGTGGGGCATGTCGTGGTCTGGGACACGGCGAGCGGTCAGGCCCTGGCGACTCTCGAAACGCCGTTGATGTATACCTGGGACGCCAAGCAGCGTCGGCATTCGATCGGCGGCGTGCGGAGCGTGGCGTTTTCGTATGACAATCGACTGCTGGCGGTGGGCGGTACGGGGCAGATCGGCAATGTTGCTCACCTGGAAGCGCTGGCCCGTGTGGAAGTGTTTGACTGGCAGGCGGGAAAGCGGACGATCGAACATCCCGGTGACAAACACAAGGGGTTGGTCGAACGGATGGAGTTTTCGCCCGCGGGGGACTGGCTGGTCACGGCGGGGGGCGATCACGAAGGGTTCGTCAAGTTCCTATCGGTCG
>JAFEBR010000101.1 GCA_018242565.1 Planctomycetota bacterium
CCTGCTGGCCAAACGCCTGCGCACACCACACGGGGTCCGCGCCGTTTTGAAAGATCTGGAACACGCCCAAACCCGGGAGACACGCATGCCCCTCTAAAAATGCGCAACTTCAAAACTCATTTCCGAGGCGACGACGATCTCGGAAGAGGCGAACGGCTGGAATGAATCGCCGGGGATCTACACCGACGAGATGACCGAAGGCTGGAAGCACACGACCAGTGCGGTGCATCAGCACGGGGGGACGATCTTCCTGCAACTGTGGCACATGGGGCGGGCTTCGCACAGCAGTTTTCACAACGGGAAACCGGCCGTGGCGCCCTCGGCGATCAAGATCAACGAGGAGTACATCCACACGCCGACCGGCAAGCAGCCACACGAAGTGCCACGGGCTCTGGAAACGGCTGAGATTCCCCGAGTCGTCGGTGATTACCGACGTGCCGCGGAACGGGCGCAGGCGGCGGGCTTTGATGGCGTGGAAATCCACGGGGCCAACGGCTACCTGATCGACGCCTTTCTGCAATCGAAGACGAATCAGCGCACTGATCAATATGGCGGGAGCGTGGAAAACCGGTATCGATTTCTGAAGGAAGTGGTCGAAGCGGTCACGTCGGTCTGGCCGGCCAACCGCGTGGGCGTGCGGCTGTCGCCGAATGGCGTGTTCAACGATATGGGTTCGCCCGACTACCGTGAACAGTTTACGTTCGTGGCCAGCCAGCTCGACCGCTTTGGACTGGCGTACCTGCACGTGATGGATGGGCTGGCCTTCGGATTTCACAAGCTGGGCGAGCCGATGACGCTGGCAGAGTTCCGCAAGGTGTTTCATGGTCCGCTGATTGGGAACTGCGGCTACACGCAGGCAGCGGCGGAGCAGGCGATTGCCGCGGGACATGCGGATTTGATCGCGTTCGGACGCCCGTTCATCAGTAATCCCGACCTCGTGGCGCGGTTTCAGAATGGTTGGCCCCTGGCTGCCGATGCCCCGATGACAGACTGGTATCTGCCCACGGGAGCGAAGGGCTACACAGACTTTTCGATGCATCCGTAATGTGAAAGGAACCCCACATGCACGCGTTGATTGTCCATGCGCACGAAGAAGCGAAGTCCTTCAACGGAGCGATGACCGAGACGGCGATTCGCACGTTGCAGGAAACGGGGCATACGGTCGAGGTCTCGGATCTGTACCGCATGCGGTTCAATCCCGTCGGCGGAAAGCACGACTTCACGACGCTGGCGGATCCGGACTTCTTCAAGTATGGCGTGGAGCAGACGCAGGCGACCAGCAACAAGACCTTCGCAGCCGATGTGGTCGCCGAGCAGGAGAAGTTGTTCCGGGCCGATTTGCTGATCTTCCAATTCCCGCTGTGGTGGTTCGGCCTGCCGGCGATCTTGAAAGGGTGGGTGGACCGTGTGTTTGCAGCGGGGCTGACTTACGGCGGCGGCCGCTGGTATTCGAATGGCGTCTTCCGCGGCAAGCGCGCCCTGCTCAGCCTGACGACGGGAGGGCCGGCGACGATTTACAGCCCGCGGGGTCTGAACGGCGACATCGAGACGCTGCTGTTTCCGATTCAGCATGGGATGCTGTATTTCGTCGGGTTTGACGTGCTGCCCCCATTCGTGGCCTGGTCGGTGTCCCGCAGTATGCAGGAACAGCGCGCGGAGTATTTGCGAGCCTATGCGGAACGCCTGAAGACCTGGCAGACCACGACACCGCTGCCGTTTCCGACTCTCGATCAATACGACGAAACGCTGCAACTGAAGCCCGGGGTGTCGGACTGACTGTGCCATGATGGTGGAAGCCTGGCTGGTCGTGCTGATCGCGGCACCGGTGGAAAATGCCCTCGGATCCCGCAACTGGGCCAGCAGATGACGGGTCGCGATTTGTTGGCTCAGACGAATCGCCGCGCGAGGCCGAGGGAGGTAGCGGGCTGTTGGCCTGTTGGCACTTTGGGGTTGCTGAATGTGCCCAGAACACTCAAGAATTGGGCTTTACGGCAACGGGAAAGCCACGTGGTGCAGCATTCTCTGCCAGGTCAGACAGTCCTGTCCGTGCCGGATCGTTCGAGCGGGGCAAAACCAAATCCGGATCACTGAGCAAAATGATCACGAATCTCTTCGCCGACCTGCCTGAGTCGTTACCCGACGAGCTGGTCAGCACGCTGGTCGACGCCGGTGCCGTAAGGATTGAACGGATCGTTTCGTATGGTCAGGCGTCTCCGGAGGGGTTCTGGTATGACCAGGATCAGGACGAGTTTGTGGTCGTGCTGCGGGGCTTTGCCCGGCTGCGGTTCGAAGGGGATGATCCGATCGAGATGCAGCCTGGTGATTTCATCAATATCCCGGCTCATCGGCGGCATCGTGTGGAATGGACGGCGCCCGACCAGGCGACCGTCTGGTTGGCCATTTTCTATAGCGGAAGGGTGAACGAGCCATGATTCTGGCACAAACGGCTGCACCGAGCACGGCCGGGATGTGGATGGTCGGCATCGCCGCGGGGCTGGCTGTGTTACTCGTGACGATGACGTTTCTTGTGTTGCTGTTTCGCTACCTGAGTGCGGCGCGGCAGTTGACGCACGCGGAGCGAATGCGGTCGCTCGAGGCAGGCTTGCCAATGCAGGCACCAGAAGAAGCGAAAATTCAGGCGAAGTTCCTGTACAACGCCTTCTGGATTTCCTTCTGGCTTGTTGTGGCCGTTCCGGCCGCGGCATTTTCCGCGGTTTCGTTCGGGGCCAAACCCGCGAATGAGAGTGTCGCCTTGTCAATTGTGATCTGGTCCGGAGCGACCCTGGCCAGCATTGCCGCTGTCGTGTGTGCAACCGTGCTGATGCTGAAATCCCGACCCCGCAAAACGGATGATCCGGACGGGCCACGCCGGGCAGCCAACCCCGGTGCGTATCCTGAGAAATAATGGAGGGCAGGGCCTGACGTGACGATTACACTGCCGTCAGTCGGTGGCTCACGTGTGGGCGTTTTTTTCGAACGACGAGTCCGCGAGATTTTGGACACGCGTGAGCATCGGAGTGCTGTCGTGGTTCCGCCGAGTGCTGGCGCGTAGCGGGCCGCAAGATGCTGGTCGAGCGCACCCGTTTTCGGCGATGCAAGCTTCGTTTACAATCGGCTTGTGACGAAAGGCTAATTGGGGACCAATCTCACGGCAGGCTGTTTGATGATCTTCCGACTCTCTGAAAAACTGGCCAAGAGACTGAAGGTCAGGCTGCGAAATGTGGCCCCGCAGGATCCGAATCCCTTCGCCGACTGGTCGGCGAACCTGTTCATGGCGGGCGCAACCCCGCACATCATTATGACAAACACGGCGTCATTGTATTCGCTGGTCGTGCCGGCTCGGGGGATGAATGACGAGCGAACGTTCGTCCGGCAAATTTTAGGCTCGCTCCAGGAGATGCTGGTGGCCGACGGTCTCCAGACGTTGCACAAGCAGTTCATTGCGCCGGTTACGGGAACGCTGGAATTCTCCAAGTCATTGAACCGTTCCGTTTCCGGCTCGATGAACGACCTGGTCGTCCAGGCAAAATCGCACTTGATCGGAAATCCGTTGC
>JAFEBR010001019.1 GCA_018242565.1 Planctomycetota bacterium
GCATGTTGGCCAAAAGATGTGGCTGTGCGTTTTGGATGCTTTGGCCAGCAGCAGTGAGGTCGTTCAAAGGTCCACAGCGGTGGACTGCTCTCCCGTTCGTGCCCCTAAGTCCTGTGTAAGTTCCTTAACGAGGTGATGCTGCCATGCCGGATTTTGTCTCGTTCAATGAATTTCTCGATCAAACGGCGGCCGCCAAAATTGATCATCATCATGAATTGATTTCCCAGGCCATTTCCCGGCTGGTTCGGATGGGTGTCGCTCCACCGGTTCCCATATCGGACGATGTGATCGAAGCCGAATTCACGAAAATGAAGAACTATGTGCTGGGGATTTATAAACACGTGACCAATGTCCAGCGCAAGCATACGTTTGTCGGATTCGACGGCAGTTTTCACGACTGCATACTTCATGATCAGCAGCCGACGTATATCAGTGCGAAGAATAAGGGCCTCAACGTTTCGGTCACGCCCCCGGTTCCGGCTGCGGTGGCGGCCGGAGGGGCAGCAGCTCCGCAGGCGATGATGGCACACGCGAATTCCGTCGCGCCGCCGTTATTGCAGGGCTTCTTGGATCTGTTCGGAACCAAGATTGCCTGCCCGGAAGATCGTGTCCCGATGCGACGCGTGACGATCGCAAGAATGGCGCGTCTGGGAAAATTTGAGAACTACTTCCGAAAACCGCCGAATACACCCCCGCTGGCTGGCCAATTCGGATCAACCGAGATTCACCACCACGCTGTCTGTGCAGTCACCAACTCCCCCAATTATTACGGTTGTTCGACGTTTTTGAATGTCTGGCAGGTGAACCCGGCGCCCGGAGTGTTTTCTCTGTCTCAATTGTGGCTGGAAGGGACCTCGACGTCAGGTCGCATTCAGACAGTGGAAAGTGGCTGGCAAACGTATCCGACTTTGTGGGGCACAGCACCAGCGCTGTTCGTTTATTATAACCCGAACGGGTACGACCCGAGCACCAGCGGCTACGTACAAAATCAGAACAACGAAGGATTCATCCTCAAACCCAACAGTGGCTGGATCGTCGGGGGGGGCCTGCCTGGCCCTTATAGCACTGCAAACGGCACACAGTTCGGCTTGAATATGCAGTGGCAGATCGATGCCGGAAACAACTGGTGGCTGTATCTGGGGCCAAATGGCCAACCGGTCACGCCGGTGGGGTATTTTCCCGCAGGGCTTTATCAGGGAACACTGGCCAATGCCGCGACCACGTTGCAATTCGGCGGCGAAGTCTCCAGTCAGGATCCGGGGGGCGCAAATTACCCGGCAACCGGCCCCATGGGAAGTGGCATCGCGCCTTCGGGTGATACTGCGACCGATTTTCGCCGGGTGGCCTTCCAGAAACAGATTTCAGTGCAGACGACTGCACAAGGCACGATGGTACCGGCTCAGTTGCAGGTCCAGTCTTCAGCCGGAGACGCCGGATATCGGGCCACGCAGGTCTCGAATTCAGGTTCTGCGAATTGGGGGAGTTTCATGTTCTTTGGCGGTGCGCATTCTGCGTAGCCTGATGGTGGGATGAGTTCGCTCCACAGTCAACGACCAAACTCGCGGGGAGTTGTCCCGTTTGGCGTTCTCGAATTCCAGGATCTGATGTGTTTGGAGTTGGTCACCACGACAAGATAGCGACGTGTAGACATGTCTGATCGACCTGAGCCTTTCGCCGATTTTCTGCGCAGAACGCGTGACGCACAACCCGCTCAATATGCTTCCTTGCTGGCGGGAATCGCTCAGAAATTCGGGCTTTCCGATCAGGCCTGCGGGGTCGAATTTGAGAGAATGAAAAGTTGGCTGCTGCGGCACTACGAAGGAATCTGCCCAGTCAAGAGTTTTTACAACCAGGCCGGCCAGATCATTGACTGCATTCCCTGCGGACAACAGCCAGCACTGCGTGCGGCACAGATTGCAGGCATGGTGCATGAGCCTGTGGCTCCACCGCCAGCGTCAATCGCTGGGGAAGTGAGTCGCGCGGGGGAAGTGAGTCGTCGCGCGATAGACAGCCCACCCAGTCGAGAACTTCCGAATTCCGATGCACACGGTGAATCATCAAGTTCACCGTCCGAGCCAGACGCAGGTTCCGATCCCGATACTCAAATACCCGCAGGCACTGTGCCACTCGTGCGAGTGACGCTGGAACAAATGACTGCCGCAGGTCGATTCGAGTCGTTTTTTTCCAAGGTGGGACTCGCCAGACCATCCACCTCACCCGGCGCAGGTCCTCAAGATTCTGGGGGGCGCTGAGTCGCCATGTTCAATTGGAGCCCGTGGGGGCTGCGGGCGGCGGTGGATCGACCGCTTTGCCGAGCCCTCCGGTTCCACCGCTGCCAGGTTGACCGTTTGGTGCTTTGTACTCGATCTTCAAGATTTCGAGGATCTTGTCGGCACGTGTGTTGATGCCGGAAATCACCGGATCGTCCGTAGGCAGGTTCTTGGGTGTTTGTAACGCAGAACCCGTTCCCAACTGATCCAGCCCTCCTTTGAGAAGTTGCAGGAGCTGGCTCACATTCAGGTTCTGACCCAGTGAGCGATTCCCCAGTTCGTCGTTGACCACGACGAATGCCGTTTTCAGCAGGAATGACCAGAACGGGGATGCGGCCAGAGACGCAGCCGTCGGGGCCGCAGGCACGCCTGTCGGGGTGGCTGGATAAACAGCCATTGGTGCCGGGTAATAATAAACCTGCCGTTTACCGGCGAAGGCATTCGTGGAAGTTGCGACCACAACACCGAGTGCAACGGCGACGATGACGAGAGAAGGTCTGGACATCCGGAAGTACCCCCATGAACTACTGGAGACTGGCGCGACGAAGCGAGTTGACACTCGGTCCCGTCGGCGAAGGAAAGCTTGCGCCCGAAATCTCGTTACTGAGGTAAGCCGATCGAACAGAACCATCTGCCGGGCTTCGCGAACTTTCAGTATTCGAATTATGCCCCAGAAATGACGGTTGTCAAGATGGGTTGACGGGGGTGCCTGCGTTGAATTTGCCGGATCTGTTCAACAGCTGTCGCCGAATGCTGGTGCTGTGGCCATGGACAATTGAAATGTTCAGAAGTCGATATTCGAACGTGAGCAGAAGGTGCTGATCCATCGTCCGCCTTCGAGCCGCACAGGACCGTTCCGGTACACTGCTGCATTTCGAAAGCCCGAGATTGGACGTGAGTAACCAGCCGAATTCGGGCGAGAAGCGGGCCGAAGTGACGTAGAATTTTGCTGTTCTGGCCAACAGTGCGATCTTCGCAACTTGGACGAGTTGCCTGGATCTGCCGCGCGAGAGTTCCCGGAAAACCGGCATTTCTCAATGGAAGCCCCATCGACGCATGGCGGCTTCCCGGCAACATTCTACGAGGTCGGTTCGGTAAACTTCAAAGAAGCAGAATCAGGGTTGTTGAAGTAGACCGATCCGCTGTTCAGCTATTTCCGACCCGTTTTTCGGGTGGATGACGAATCGGACTTTACGGCTTGACGGGCGCCTGCCAGGACAGACGCTTGCGGACGAGCCGGTTTTTTCGTCAGATTTCTGGGTACCTGGATTTCGTCAGCGTCCTGATTGAGATCCGCCGATTCAACCTGTGCGTTTGAGACCGTCGCTGAGACTTGAATGGCGCCATCAATGTCGCGTCGGGGAGCCGATTTGACCGGGGAATTGTTCAAACGTCGTGGCGGGCTGGTCTCGGCTAGTTCTTGTGAAGCCGGCTGTTTTTTTGTTCGACGAGCCGCTGCGGAAGGGGGCGCGGGCACGTCTTCCGGGGTTTGAGCGGTCACCGTTTCGAGAAGCTCTTTGAGATGAAGCAGCTCTTCTCGATACGCAGACAATTCGGCTCGCGCGGCACGCAATTCCTCGAGAGCGGCATGGTTTGTCTGGTATCCCGACCCGGCAACATCACACGCTGCGGCGGGTGGAACCAGTGGCGGAGGAGCCGCGCAATCCGGCTCGGTCTCGGGTGCAGCTGGTGGGGCGGGCGAGCGGGGTGCTTGCGGGGCGGCAGGTGGCGCAGTCGGTGGGGCTACCGGCGGAGCGACCGGGGGACTTGGTTGAGGTGCGTAGGGAACGGCTGTATGTGACATTCCCGGAATATGGACAGCACCGGAGATGGGACCATACGGCGCTGCGGCACCTTGAACAATGGGAGCCCGCGCCGAGCCAATCAACATTTCTGGATTCTGGCGGGTTCGAAAAAACGAGGGAAAATGCAGATGCGGAAGTTGCAGATGCCAGGCTGGAAAATCGAGCGACATGCCACGGATTCCCCAACCCTGCGATTCACCCGTGATCGGGCCAGTTGCTGGCGGGGCCTGGAACGTCGCGGCTTGCGGGGCCGCCGGTTGCGGGTAATAACCTGGGGGGGCCTGGGGTGCCGCTGGAGGCTGCTGTGGTGCTGTGGGCGGTGCCAGCGGCGGGCTTTGTCGAGGTACACATCGTCCTCGAGAGTTTGTCGTCGGAGCGTCGCAACCCGGTGCGACATATCGCGGAGCGGCACATTCCTGTGCCGGAAGACTTTCGGGCAAGCCCCCAAAGCAGATCGCCGTCGAAACGACGAGTCCCATGCTGAACTTAGGCTTCATGGCATCCTTTCCGCGTGTCCGGTGAGACAACCGCCGTGGTTGCCTTTTCGAATGCACCAATCCTTGGTGCACCTTTCAACGACTGAGCTGCTTTAGCGTAAATACTACGGGTTCTTGGCTTCGGCCAACTTCAGAACGGCAATCGAGATTTTGTCCAAAGCGACCTTCATTTGATCCACGTCCTGCCGCAGTTGCAGGATTTGGCCACATGGATCGTCACATTTTTGGGCCGCTGCTGTCGGAGCCGACGGTGCCGCAGGGGCGACTGGAGCCGCGCGTCGCTGGCTTTCATACCATTGCCGGAAGGCTTGTACCTCTTCAGCCGTGAATTGCGGTGCCGCTGGTGCCGCTGGAACTGCCGGCGCATACGGGGCCACGGGGGCCGCGGCTAAAGAGAATGTCGGGACATGGACCATGGCCACAGGTGCCGACGCAACCGCATAACCATACGGAGCAGGTGCAACCGAAGCATGTTTGATCACGATTTTCTGATAGCAGCATTTGTCCCGGCAACAGCCCGAAAACCAACCGCACTTTTCCCGGCAGGTCACTTGGGCTCCACAATTCGGGCAGTCGGCGTTGACGAGTTGAGGTAAAACTCCGCCCAGTGCCAATACCAAAAAACTCGTTGACAGAAAGCGAGTGGAAACCATGGCATTCTCCGGCAATAACAGCTGCGATGACTCAATGGCCGCTGCCTCGTATTCGAGTCGGCGCATGCTTGTTCTTATCGGGCGATTGCGGCTGGTTCCGGTTAAAAGCGTTACCGGGAATCTTCTGAATTCCGCGAATACC
>JAFEBR010001020.1 GCA_018242565.1 Planctomycetota bacterium
AGTGCCAGAACGAGGCCCCATTTGCAGAGTTTTTTTCGTGTGAACATCCCTGTTCAGCTTTCGGTCAGCAAGGCGATCCGGGCAATCATTGCCAGGCAAAAATGAATGACCAGGCTACTGCGTATCTGCCGCCGCCGAGGTCTCGGACCGGCCCGATTTTGGACGCCGCCAGTCGTATTGAGTTTTTCCGTCGCCGTCGAGGAGCAGCATGCGGTCGGCGGTGAGCTCGAGAATTTTATATTGGGCTTCGTTGCCATAGAGTTTCAGAACCACTTTAACCTTCGACGCTGGTTCGCCTCCCAGTGTGGTCATGGTGACCATGCCTTCGGAGAGGGTCCAATTCAGGTCAAACGATAAGCGGGGGGCAAAAATCTTCTTCCCGATGCCTTCGAGTTCGACGACCATTTTGCCGGTTCCGTCACTGGCCACCGTCAAATATCGCTTCCCCTGGTATTCATCTTCCCATTCCCCAACAGCCAGCCTCCGCCAGTTCTCGTCGGGGTCGGTTTGTTCACTCGACGCGAATACGACGGCATTCGTTGGGTACTTTGCATCAGACGCCGCGGCCAGAATGATCGAGGAGGACGGGCGATTTTCGTCGGCAGCCTCGGTCGGTCGGGGGGCCTGAGTGTTTTCAAACGGGGTGCTCAGTAATTTGTGCGGCGAAGTTGCCCGAGGCGCATCGAATCCTTCCCGCGGGAAATGCGACCACGCCGCGGCCAACAGAGGCAGGCAGGCAACTGATACGCACATGGTCCGCCAGGATCGCGAAACACGCCACGAGGGAGGGGAGGTTGGCATATCAGATTCAATCGGGCAATGGCGGTATGGGGGGAAATACCCAGCGCAGACTCAGCACTGGCGGAAATTACCCGATTCTCAAAAATGGATGAAGACCAATTTTCGAGACCCTGCCAGAGTGGCAGGTTGGCCGAACGGGCTCGGGCGACGAATTGCACCGTGGATCACTGAGGTTGAGATCTTCCCGACGAACCTCGGCGCGACATCCGACGTTTTGAAATACAGCACGCCGCATGGCCCGGGAAGGTTTCGCAATGTCGCCGCTGGCGATGTAGTATGCCTGGTCTTCCCGGTTTAACACGCCTCAAGGCTCGAACTGAGACTGGCGAGCAGTTGTTCGATATCGCGCCAGTCATGACCGCTGGACAGCGTAATTCGCAGTCGCGACGTTCCCGGAGGAACGGTAGGGGGGCGGATGGCGCCTACGAAAAATCCCGCCTGTTCGAGGCGCTCGGCGACCTGTACAGCCCGCTGCGGATGTTCCAGCAGGACTGGCACAATGGGGCCTTCGGCATTCGTGACGGTGGAAATTCCCGCACGCCGCAACTCGGCACGAAACATCTCGGAACGCTCGAACAACTGTCGACGGCGTGCAGGCTCTGTTTCGATGATTTCGAGTGCCTGCTCGGCGGCGGCACAAATTGCCGGGGGCAACGCGGTCGAGAAAACCTGGGGCCGTGCGCGGTTCCACAGCCAGTCGATCAGGAGGGCCGGTCCCGCTACAAAGCCTCCCAAGGTTCCGACCGCCTTGCTGAGGGTGCCGATCCGGATGAGTTCTCGCTCTTCAACGCCTTGATGCTCTGACACCCCGCGGCCATGAGCTCCAAATACGCCGGTGGCATGCGCTTCGTCAACCAGCAGCATGGCCGCGTGCTGTTCCGCCAGATCACACAACCTGGGTAAAGGAGCCAGGTCTCCATCCATACTGAAGACACTGTCGGTGACAATGAGCCGTCGTCCCGTCGTGGGAGTGTCGCGCAGGGCCCTGGCCAATTCCCCCAGATTGTGATGATCATAAATCTGGATCTGGGCGCCGCTCAGCCGACAACCATCGATCAGGCTGGCATGATTCAAGCGATCGCTGAACACGACATCGCCTTTGCCCACGAGGGCGCCGACTGTCCCCAAATTGGCTGCAAAACCCGTTGGGAATAACAACGCATCGGTCTGGCGCTCAAATCTCGCGATTCGCCGTTCGAGCGCCACATGCCAGGGGGTGCGTCCACAGACCAGGGCACTGGCGCGAGCCCCAACGCCACTGCTCGTGAGTGCCCGCTGTGCTGCGGCGACGACCCGTGGGTCGCCGGCCAGGTCGAGGTAGTCGTTCGATGCGAAATTCACGACGTCGCGCCCGTCCACCACGGCCCGGCAACCAGGACGCGGAATGATTTCGCGACGGCGTCGCCGCAAATGCGACTGTTCGAGCGACTGCAGGGCCGGAGCCATCCAGTCGAAGGGAGCAGGCCCGGAAGACGCGCCGGTGGGGGACTCGCTCATGGCCGGGACTGCACCTCGGTACCTGTCGGGCGGGAGGCAAGTACGCGGGCCAGCAAGTGATACCCCGGAAAGAAATTGGGTTTGTTGATTTCTTCCTTGGCGATCGGCTTTTTCTTATCGTGCACCCATAAATGAAACTCGCCATTGTCCGAGTCAAAGCCGGCAATCTGACTGAAGGGAATCAGCACCGGGGCTTTGCGGCCAAACAGCGTCCGGGCTCGATATTCCACACCTTCCGGCAGAAAGCGCAGGCTGTCGGTCCAAGTGACGGGCTGCTGGGCGGCAAAGTCGGCGTACATGCGCTGGGCAATAATCTCGCTGACATGTTCCCGCAGGTTCTCCAGTTCGAGGTCGGCGTTCCGCAACGTCTTCGTATACGACAGGGTTTTCGGTTTTCCCTCTGTTGGTGCGCAGAACGTCAGGCTGAACCGTGTGCCGGCATACGCCCCTTTGACGTATTGGCGCACGGCAGAATAGGTGAAGGAATTCATCTGCGAGTACCGCAATTGACTCATCCAGAACAGCCACTTCCGCCGGACTCCATGCTCGCAGACACGAAATTCGACCGCCTGCGATAACACAATCAGCCACGACAGCAGGGCGATCCCCAGCATGATCAAAATCGCCACCTGCACGCCGGGTCTGGCCCCCAGGGCAGGAATCAGCCAGACCCCCAGTAGTCCCAGGCCTGCCGCCAATGTCAAAACAGGGAGCAGCCACACGCAGATTTGACTGGCACGATCGGGTTTGCGTTCGAACAGGATCCGGCCCAGGCGTTCTTCTGACGGCGGTTCCTGTTCCCGGGGTTGCAACCTTTCAGACAGTAGTCGCTGCAGGACCCGGGTGTTCGCGGCTGAGACTGGAATGCGCAGAACCGGTTCGTCCTGGCCCGACTGCCAGACGCACAGGTGATCGTCGAAGATTTCGACGGCACACAGGTCGGACAGTTCGAAAGATTGCTCGGTTCGTTTCTGCCGGACGACGAGACTGGTTGCGTTCAACGTCCAGCCTTCGCCTTCGAAGGGTTCGCTGTCGCGCAGGCCGGCGCTGGCCCGCTCGTAGAGAAACTGGTGAACGCGGTCGATGAAGTGCAGCAACAAATCTGTGGTGTGAATATTCAGTTTCGTCGACAATTGCAGATGTTCGGTGGTATCTCCCTGCTCGACCCACAGTTCAAAAACCCGGGTTTTGGATTTGAGATCGCCCTGGTTGAAGTGCAGGCGATGTGACAGCGACGCGCAGATGATCTGTTCGTCGGCGAATTCCCGCGTACCTTTGAAATCGGTCACATAAAAGCCCGCGGGTGCGATCACCACCTGAAATCGACTGCGATGAATCAATAAGGCCGACATCAGGGTGCTGAACAGTGCCACCCCGGCCGCCAGCAGACACCAGATCGCGGCGCTTTCGCGCATCACGAGCAGATAGAGGCCTCCGCCGGCCAATCCCAGCGTGCCGACAATCAGGGCGAGGAACCACCACTCGAACCAGGAGTATCCAAATTGAAATCGATGATTCATGTGTGCGCTGTCGAGAAAGTGCAGTGCCGATTCCATGGTGGCAACCGGCAGGCATTCCATCAAGCACGGTCGTGCTCTGGATTCGCGATCGTTCTCTATGGCAACTTGGCCGCGTCGCCTGCCGAGCGTTGGCTGCCCAGCCCGGAAAGCACGATTTCGAGCATCGTCAGACCCGTTTCTACGATCGTGGCGGCGACGATCCCGTAACTGGTCGCCGTCGGCAGCAATCCGGTACGCAGGCGGACAATCATCGACAGCACATGGGGTTCCTGGACAAAATTCAGCACTAACACGGCTAGTCCGCCCGCCATGATGGCGGAAAACCACCCGACCGCATGCCGTCCGACAAACCCCAGCAGTTCACCCAGCCAGGTCCCGGGAAAGCGGGCGACTGCGGCCCACGGCAAGACGACACACCAGAACAGCACCCGCTCATTGTCGCCAGCATGAAAATGCCAGCAGCCGACAGTCAAGGCCACGGCGGCGGCACAGATCAGGACGAACAGGTAAACCGAAATCCGCCTGTTCGAATTCGAGTGATGCGAGCTCATA
>JAFEBR010001021.1 GCA_018242565.1 Planctomycetota bacterium
CCTACGACTTTTTCTTGGGGATTCCCAGTTCCTGGAGTTTTTTGGCAATGTCTGCGCCGTGGGACTCGGTTTTGACGTTTTTGTCGATGGCCTTAATGACCCCGTCTTTGTCGATGTAAAATGTAAAGCGTTTGGGATTGGCCTGTCCTTCGTAAACGACCCCGTACGCCTTGGCGACATCCTTCTCGGGGTCGCTGAGGATCGGGTAATCGAGTTCCAGCGATTTCGCGAAATCGGTGTTCTTTTCGACCGTGTCGCAACTGGCCGTGAAGTACGCCACGTCGAATTCGCGAATCTGTTCTCCCTGCTCACGCATCGACTTGCACTCTTTGGTGCATCCCCCGGTGAAGGCCTTGGGGAACCAGGCGATGACGACCGCCTTTTTCCCCGCGAACTGGCGGAGCGAATACTCCTTGCCATCCGAACCCTTCAACTTGAATTCCGGCGCCTTATCTCCCTCTTTCAACATCACGGCCTCCTCGGCGTAGCTGGTCGAAAAGCTGACAAACAGACATACGACGGCCGCCCCCTGCAAGATCTTCATCGTCTCTCCCGGTTTTGGTTATGCGGTCGGTATCAGTCCCAATTCCGGGGTATTTTAGGCAGACCTTCCGGGAATCTCAAAGAATCTGTTCCCGAATCGCCGAAACTCCTCTTGTCGATTTCTAACAGTTTCGTAAGAATTTGGGAAAGGTTACGGAACCGTAAGGTTTCGTTGGGGTTTTGAGTGGCTGGGTTTTGTTCAGGAGTCTGTGTGATGGCTGGAATACGACAATTTGAATTGCTGGAAGATCTGGCCCCCGGGCGGAGTGCGCGTGCGGTGATTTTGAAATGGAATGGACAAACCTATGTCCGTTCACCGCAAATTATTGAACTCCACGACTTCATCGGAACACACGGCGACCGCGGCGATCGCGGTTACATGTTTCTCTCGGACGAATCGGGGCGCTGGGAAGTGGCCGCCGGGTTGTTCGAGCAAGTCGCGAGCTGGCTGCCGTCGTAACGTCACGTTGGTTCGGCGTTGATCAACAGTCCTGTGTTCTTCGCCGTGGATCCGGGGAAATAAAAACACACCGGAAGAACTTTCTTCCGGTGTGTGTCGAGTCTCCGAATTCTGGAAAACGCTGTTACTTGATGAACAGCATTTCCTGGTAGGTCGGCAACGGCCAGAGGTCGTCGGCGACGTACCCTTCCAGGCCATCAGCCGCCGTACGGACAGCCACCATTGCGGGCACAACGGCATCGCAGAAGTGGTGCGCTTCGGCGGTCAGGTCGGCGAACCCGTGCTTGTCGAGTTCGGTTTCCAGTTTCGCCGTGCTCTCCTGCAGGCTCTTCACGAGTTCCGAGATCTTTTCGATCGTTCCCGTGCAGAAATTCTGCCCCAACGCCTTCAGGTTGGCACCGGCAGATGCCAACTGGTTGAGGTAGCGAACCGCAGCCGGGTAAATCAGCGTGCGGGCGATCTCGATCGTCAGCTTGGCTTCCACTCGGACGGTCTTGCAGTACTGTTCGACGTAGATGTCGTAACGGCTTTCCAGCTCACGCTTGGTCAGCACGCCATATTTTTCGAACAGTTCTTCGACGGCTTTGTCTTTCAGTGCGACCAGGGCTTCGGGCGTGGTCTTGCGATTCAGCAGACCGCGTTTTTCCGCTTCCTTGTGCCAGGCTTCCGAGTAACCGTCGCCGTTGAAAATGATCCGCCCGTGTTGGGTGATGATCTCCTGCAGAAGTTTCTGCAGAGCGCCGTTCAGCTTGCTCGGATCACCAGCGGTGTCCTTTTCGAGGCGGGTTGCCACGTAATCGACCGATTCTGCGATGATCGTGTTCATCGCGACGAGCGGGCCGGCAATCGACTGGCTTGCACCAACGGCACGGAATTCAAACCGGTTGCCCGTGAAGGCAAACGGACTGGTGCGGTTGCGGTCGCCCGCGTCTTTGGGCAGCGGCGGCAGAACGTCGACGCCGACAGTCAGCGTGCCCTTCGGCAGTGACTTGCTGGCGCCGCCGGCGGCCTTGATTTGCTCGAAGACGTCGGTCAACTGGTCGCCCAGGAAGATCGAGATGATCGCCGGGGGAGCTTCGTTCGCCCCCAGACGGTGATCGTTGCTCGCGGTCGCGACCACGGCACGCAGCAGTCCCTGGAACTTGTCGACCGCGCGAATCACGGCGGCGCACAACAGCAGGAACTTGGCGTTGTCGTGCGGCGTATCGCCCGGATCGAGCAGGTTGCCCTGGGTGGCACTGCCCATCGACCAGTTCAGGTGCTTGCCGGAACCGTTGACACCGGCGAACGGTTTCTCGTGGGTCAGGCAGGTCATCCCGTATTTTTCGGCCACGCGTTTCAGGGTCAACATCACCATGTGCTGGTGGTCGTTGGCCTGATTGGCCGTTTCATAAACCGGAGCGATTTCGTATTGGGCCGGGGCCACTTCGTTGTGGCGGGTCTTAATGGGAATTCCCAGCTTGTACAGTTCGCGTTCCACTTCCAGCATGCAGGCCAGCACACGTTCCGGAATCGCGCCGAAGTAATGGTCTTCGAATTCCTGGCCTTTCGGCGGCTTGGCACCGAACAACGTGCGACCGGCGTTCAGCAAGTCGGGGCGGGCGAAGAAGAAATTCCGGTCGATCAGGAAGTACTCCTGCTCGGGGCCGGCGGTCGACGAGACCAGGGCGCCGTCGGTGTGGCCGAACAGCTTCAGGACGCGTTGCACCTGCTTGTTCAGGGCCTGCATCGAGCGCAGTACGGGGGTCTTCTTGTCGAGAGCCTCGCCCGTCCAAGACACGAAGGCCGTGGGGATACACAGCGTCGTGCCGTTCGGGTTTTCGAGGATGTAGGCCGGGCTGGTCACGTCCCAGATGGTGTAGCCGCGGGCTTCGAAGGTCGCCCGGATACCACCGCTGGGGAAGCTGGAACCGTCCGGTTCGCCCTGGATCAATTGTCGGCCGCTGAATTCGGTGACTGCGCCGCCGTCGCCATCCGGTGCCAGGAAGCTGTCGTGCTTTTCAGCGGTCTGGCCGGTCAGGGGATAGAAGACGTGCGCATAGTGCGTCGCACCGCGTTCAATCGCCCAGTCTTTCATGGCAGACGCCACGATGTCGGCGATCGACGGATCGAGTTTCGCACCGGTTTCGATCGTTTTCAGCACCGATTTGAACACGTTTTTCGGCAGCCGCTCCTTCATGACGGCCTTGCTGAAAATGTTCGAAGCATACAACTCGGCGGCGGGGGTTTTCGTGAAATCCAGAGCCGGTGCCGAGGGCTTGTAATTGGTTACGGCTGAAATCGCGGCCAGACGAGCCGAGCCCGCCGTCGAGGCCGTAGCGCCTGTGGCGCCCGTAGTTGAAGTTCCATTCGTCGAACTGCCACTCATCTGTTGATCTACCTTCCGAAAAGAGTCGAGCGTCTTGCCGGGCGCGCTTCCGCCGGCCACGTGCACGGAAGTCGCCCACGGCGACCTGTCAACACGTGCTACGTGCGAATTTACTGCACAAGAGTGCAAATGCAACTACCGTGCCGTCTGCGGCAGCGGCGAATCCTCGGAAAAAATCAACGGAATTGACGAAGACATGCCTCGCTGTTGAGCATGTGTGCCTGAAATGTGTGCGGGCGGTGGAGAGTTCCCTGGCAGTCGCGTGGCTGCAGAGTCGTGTATCCCGGGAGAGTTCCGGACGGTCGCCTGGGCCGCTGACGAACTTGGGTGACCAGAACTTCTGCCCCCGGGGCACGACAGGGCTCGCACTTAATCCGAATTACAGTCTTCGCAGGTCGGAGAACCGCACGACGTGCCACTGGGTTCCGCTGCATTGATTTCTGCGAAACCAAGATGGTCGCGCCAGCCGCGATACCATTCGGTGGAACAGGTGGCGCTGGGCAAACTCCCCGATTCCGGGCGGTAAGGCAGGAATTCGCCATGGTGGTAAACTTGAATCGCGTTGGAATCCGGAGAGATGACCGCCAGCAGTGACCAGCCATTGCTCAGAATCCGGCGAATCGTCGGGTTTTGCTCCATGATCTTGCGGATCACTTCAGGCGTCGTCTCGATGATAAACGTCAGTCGGACCGGTTCGTGAATTTCCACACTTTGCCAGGGAAGACCGGGACGCAGATCGCTCGCCGCGCCATCCATTACCCCCAGCAATGACGTCACATTGTGTGGGAGTTTTGTGCCGCAGGACCAGCCGGGGGAATCGGTTGCCGACAGGAAGTAGGTCATGTTGATGCCCTCACAGACGGGCACAACCGCCGACAGAATGCGGGTCAAAACTCGAGCGTCTTCGTCGTCCTGGGTAGGATCGTAAGAGGCCAGGAAGCAGCGGCGATCGAGAAACAGGCCGCGGGTACGGTTGCGCCGGCCGACCACGCAGAACGCGTTGGTGGCGTTTCCGAACTCGGGGCGGGTCTGAGCCAGATCTTCAGAACGTCCCTCGACATGCAGGTGAGCGGCACTGAAGGAGAGGTCGACGGGGGCCGAATCAAAGCGGCGGCACCGCTCGTGGGCGTTTCTCAAACAGGCTTCTTCGAGCGATTTGACGGCTTCCTCGAAATCGTGGTAATGCGACTGCTGCAGCCGATCGAGGTCGTAGAACGACAGCGTGTCTTTGGTCGTATTGTGGAGGCCGCCGATGAAAATCGTGTCGTCCGGAATGTGCAACCCGGTTTTCGCCAGCTTGGCACGGACTCGCTGATCATTCAGCATGGCGGCCAGGGCCCGCGCGTTCGGGCCCCCCGGAGAACCCGAGCAGGCACCGCAGTCGTAGGCCGATTTGTGGGGGTTGTTCAGCGCGGTCGCTCCATGCCCCATGAAGAACACGATGCGCGAAAAATTGTCGGTCAGGCCGATTTCGCGCAGCATCCGCTCGCTGATCTCGGCCATTTCTTCCACGGTGAATCCGATTTCCTCATCACCCGGTCCCGGATGCGGGGTGAATCGTTCCAGTCGCAGGCGGGTCATGGGAGGCGGCTCAATGAAGCTGCCCATCAATCGCCGCAGTCTCGCGGCGATTCGCGGAAACAGCACACGCCCCAGGAGGGGGATCGAGGCCAGCACGCCGAACGCGGTCGACAGAATGGCGCCTAATCCCGGGGAATTCGTGGCAATCTGCCATTTATGCGAGGCCGTGCCCAGTGGCCGACGGGTCATGGCTCGGCGTTTGTGAGATTCGCCAAACGTGAAGGCGACGTCTTCGACGACCCAATGTTTCGGTTTGATGACGATCGGACAGAGGGCGGTGAAGTGGGCGTCTCCCGCGCCGCGGTAATAAATTGGAACGCCGAAAAAGCCGGCGAGGCCAAAGGTCTCGACGTCGGGGGCGACTTCCTCGAGGTGTCGGCGGAATGATTCTTCGCGGGCATCGATACAAAACGCCGCCTGAAAACGGGGCGTTTCCGTGGTGTCTCGCTGAAACCGGCGATGCACCGAAAGGGCGTCAAACGCCCGGACCTGCAGGCGGCGTTCAAACGCACGGTGAAAGACGCGTCGTCGTTCGAAACTGTTGAACGCGTCGAACTCGGCAATCGTCAGTGACCATTCAGTGTCTGACAACTGGTGCAAGACGGCAGGAGACCAGCCCCGGAGTTGGGCCAATTGAAAGACAAGCAGCGCCCGTTGGATGGCACTCGCGGGGCCTCGTTCGCTCAGCCGGGCTCGCACAGCCGTGCGCAGTTGATTGACCGGACCTGTGAAATCGAGTTTGTCGGCCGCGGTCCAGGCGGCCGCGAGACGGTCGAGAATCAGGCGAATGGCCAGGAACTCCACCAAAGCGCCAGCCCGGACAGGTTGCGGGTACCGATCCTGGCGAATTTCCATCTGCCAAAGCAGGCCCGCCCAACCGCGGAGTGCGAGCAGTGTCGCCGCGAGGAACTCTTCCCACTCGGCGGGCGGAACCCCGAGTTGTTCGAGGGATTCTGCGATACTTTCGAGGGGCGACATGCCCGTTTGCTGAATCCGGTCGAGTTCGTCTGGCAGGCCCCGCAGCCACCTCGGAGAGAATTGGGCACGGTCACGATAAAGACTGCAAAAGCCACGGAAAAAGCCCTCTTCCCGACGTGGCATGGGCGTCTGGGCCAGGCCTTGGTCGGTGAACGCGGCGCAGAACTTGATCAGCACGTCGTGGACCAGATTGTCGCAGTCAGCACCGGTGGCTTCGAGCAGGAGGTCGCGATGCCGTCGTGAATCCAGTACCGGGTCGGCCTGAGGGATCTTGGCTCGTAAGGCACCGTCGTAACAGACGCGCCAGAGCACTTTCAGCGACAGCGACTCCCATTCCTGTTTGGGATCGCTCCAGTGTTCAATTGAAGAGGGGGCGAATTTGGGGATCAGGTCTCCCAGGACTTGTCGAGTGCGGCGTCGACATTGCTTAGCCGAGTCTTTCGTCACGGCCCCTTCGTCGGGTGTCGTATCTCGCAAATCGCGCAGGACCCAGTGGCGGGTTTCTTCGACAAAACGTTCCCGAACCGTATCGGGGACTTCTTCTCGAAAACGGTTCAGTGCATCACTCTCGGCGATGAACCAGCGTAATTCGTCGTCCGAGGCGCTGGGGACGGCATGCATCAGGCGCGCCAGGCGGAGTTCATACCGCGTTCCAAGTCGTCCCAGCAGCAGATCAGCACTGTCGTCGAGCAGTTCCAGCAGAGCCGCCGACAAGTCTTCAGGGCGAATTCGACCGCGGGCCATCAGCGTGCGATAGCGTTCCTCGGACATGAACGGTTGCGCGCCATAGTATTTGGCCCCCAAGCGCAGTCCCTCATCGAATGGACGATCTTCCAGCGTCTGGAGAGTGTTCAGAAACGCAAAACCCGTGATCGGCCCAGGGATCGGCAACAGGGTGGCCGCCCGCTGGATCGTGGCCTGCAGTGAAGCGCTTTCGGCTTCGCTTAAAACGGGTTCGGATACCCCCGAGGTCTCCATCGTATCAGCAGCGCCTGATTCCATGACGGTCACGTTTCAACTCCTCGCGAGTCCATTCGGCAGTGCGTTTGGTTACGAGGCATTCTGAGCGGACAGTGCCAAGTCGTCAATCTGTTATTTTGCGAATGAGTCTCTGGGCCGATTTTGGTGCAAGTCTCGTACCAGAGTCTGGCGGAGGGCAGGCTTGGCGATGCTCGGTGTCGCGGCAGGCTGGATCATTGGGGTGAATCCAGGTTCGGCAGACAGCATTCGCAATCGCGTTTAGTCCCAGTGAGACCGGTGCCCTGTCGTGCCGGTCTGGGTTGTGCGTACTCGGAAACTGCCTCAATTTTTGAAGGCGAGGCCGGTGCCGCAGGTCGATTCGGTGCCGCGACCTGTACCAAAAAATGCCGCTTCGCGGTGAACACGTCAATTCGTGTGCCGCTCGATTGAAGTTGTCTGCACCAGCCCTATAATCCGGAAGAGAATTCTGGACTGCGACGGACCAGTTAAAGGAGTGGATTTTGAAACGGCAGACTGGTGGGTGCTGCGGCTTGTGTTGGTTGTGGAGTTCTTTGAGTTCCACAATCGGACAAAAAATCGTGATGGCGTTGACTGGTCTGGCCCTGTGCGGGTTTCTGCTGGTGCATCTGGGGGGGAATCTGCTCCTCTACGTCGGCGAGCAGAAGTACAACGACTATGCCCACGCGTTGCATGCACAGGGAGCCCTGCTGCTCGTCGCTGAGATCGGCCTGTTCGCGATGTTCGTGATTCACATCGGCCTCGCTTTCCGGACCAGTTTCGCCAACGCGGCGGCCCGTCCCATCGCGTATGCGATGCGGCAATCGAAGCAGGATCCAGGGCCACTGGCTCAACCCCCTTCCGGCGTGATGCTGGCGACAGGCATCGTGGTGCTGGTCTTTCTGCTCGTGCATCTTTCGGACTTCAAATTCTTTTCGGTAACGCGTGCGACCGGGTTGCGCCATCAGTCGGTGCCTGCCGATGCGGCCCCATTTGCCAGGGCGGTGGGTGTGTTGCAAGACCCGATTTCGGCACTGGTGTACTTTGCGGGCAGTCTGGTACTCGCGTATCACGTGTTGCATGGATTTGCGAGTGCCTTCCAGACTCTGGGGCTCCGGCACCCGAAATACACGCCGCTGGTGAAAACCCTGAGTCTGGTCTTTGCCATCGTGGTGGGGGTGGGCTTCGCCAGCTTCCCCTTCTGGGCCTGGACGTTCCGGTAAGAGAACCGCAGCTTCGTACAAGTCGGGTTTCGTTCAAATATCGAGGAAGGTTGATAGCGCATGACGACGGAAGCCAAACCGGTTCTGGACGGCCGCATTCCCGCGGGCCCCATGGCTGACAAATGGGAGTTGTGCCAGCGAGAACTGAAGCTGGTTGCTCCTACCAATAAGCGCAAGTACGACATCATCGTGGTCGGTACCGGGCTGGCAGGGGGATCTGCCGCCGCGTCGTTGGCCGAGTTGGGCTACAACGTCAAGGCGTTCTGCTTTCAGGATTCCGCACGACGGGCTCACAGTATTGCTGCCCAGGGGGGCATCAATGCGGCGAAAAACTATCAGAACGACGGCGACAGTGTGTGGCGGTTGTTCTATGACACGATCAAGGGGGGCGACTTCCGCAGTCGTGAGGCCAATGTCTATCGACTGGCCCAGTTGAGCGCCAACATCATTGATCAGTGCGTGGCTCAGGGGGTTCCGTTTGCCCGGGAATACGGCGGTGTCCTGGCAAACCGCACCTTCGGTGGCGTGCAAGTCTCCCGTACGTTTTACGCCCGCGGCCAGACCGGGCAGCAGTTGCTGCTGGGGGCGTACAGTGCCCTCATGCGGCAGGTGAACCTGGGCAAGGTGAAAATGTTTCCTCGCCGCGAAATGCTCGACCTGGTCGTGGTCGACGGCGTGGCCCGGGGCATCATCTGCCGAAATCTGGTGAACGGGCAGATCGAAACCTACGCGGCTCATGCCGTCTTGCTTTGTACGGGGGGCTATGGCAACGCTTATTACCTCTCGACCAATGCCAAGGGGTGTAACGTCACCGCGGCCTGGCGGGCTTACAAACGGGGGGCGATGTTCGCGAATCCGTGTTACACACAGATTCACCCGACATGCATCCCTGTAACGGGCGAGTACCAGTCGAAGCTGACGCTGATGAGCGAAAGCTTGCGCAACGACGGTCGCGTCTGGGTGCCGTTGAAAGCCGACGACACGCGGTCGCCCGAGCAGATTCCCGAAGCGGAACGCGATTACTATCTGGAGCGCCGGTATCCTTCGTACGGCAATATGGCTCCCCGCGACGTTGCGTCGCGTGCGGCCAAAGAACGTTGTGATGCGGGTTTCGGCGTTGGCTCCAGCAAGCAGGCGGTGTACCTCGACTTCACCGCGGCGATTCAGCGCGATGGTGAATCGACGGTCCGTGCCAAATACGGCAACTTGTTTGACATGTACCAGAAGATTACCGCCGAAGATCCCTATAAGTCTCCGATGCGGATCTACCCCGCGATTCACTACACGATGGGGGGCCTGTGGGTCGACTATTACCTGCAGAGCAATGTGCCGGGGTTGTTTGTGCTGGGAGAAGCGAATTTCTCGGATCACGGTGCCAACCGTCTGGGGGCCAGTGCCCTGATGCAGGGGTTGGCCGACGGGTATTTCGTAGTCCCCAACACGGTTGCCGATCACCTGGCCACTCGCAAGCTGACGCCCGTTTCCACCGACCATCCGGAATTCCGTCGCTGTCAGGAAGAAACGACCAATCGGATCAAGAAGTTGCTGTCTATTAGCGGTAAGCGAACGGTCGAGAGTTTCCACCGCGCGTTGGGCAAGATTCTGTGGGAGTACTGCGGAATGTCGCGCTCGGCCAAAGGTCTCGAAGTGGCCATTCAGAAGATTCGCGGGTTGCGGACGGAATTCTGGCAGGATGTACGCGTGCTGGGGGCGTCGAACAACTTCAACCAGGATCTGGAGCACGCCGGGCGTGTGGCCGACTTTCTGGAATTCGGCGAAGTGCTGGCGCAAGACGCTCTGACTCGTAACGAGTCCTGCGGCGGTCACTTCCGCGAAGAGTACCAGACTAAAGATAACGACACACTCCGCGACGACCAGAATTTCCAGCATGTGGCTGCCTGGGAATACGCTGGCGAAAACGCCCCGGCGGTCCGTCGCACAGAACCGCTTGAATTCACCGAAGTGAAACCCACCCAGAGGAGTTACAAATAATATGAGCGACACGCTCAACCTGACGCTGAAAGTCTGGCGGCAAGCTTCACCTTCGGCTCCTGGCGAATTCAAGACGTACAAGGTCTACGACATCTCCACGCACATGTCGTTTCTGGAAATGCTCGACGTCCTCAACGAGGACCTCATTTCCAAAGGCGAAGAACCGATCGCATTTGATCACGATTGCCGCGAAGGAATCTGTGGTTCGTGCAGCTTGATGATCAATGGCCAGGCTCACGGGCCAGACCGCACGACCACGACCTGCCAGTTGCACATGCGCCGATTTCGTTCAGGCGACATGATTGTCATTGAACCGTGGCGGGCCCGCGCCTTCCCGGTGATTCGTGACCTGGTGGTCGATCGGTCGGCATTTGATCGCATCATGACCGCCGGCGGTTATGTCTCGGTCAATACGGGCAATGCGGTTGATGGTAACGCCGTGCTGGTGCCGAAGCAGAATGCCGACAAGGCATTCGCCTCGGCCACGTGCATCGGCTGTGGAGCCTGCGTCGCGGCCTGCAAAAACGCCTCGGCGATGCTGTTTGTGTCGGCGAAGGTTTCGCAGTTCGCTCTCCTGCCTCAGGGGCAGCCCGAACGTTCCCAGCGGGTCGAAGCCATGGTCGCCAAGATGGACGAAGAGGGTTTTGGTGGCTGCACCAACACCAACGAATGCGAGGCGGCCTGTCCAGCGGGGATTACGGTGGACAATATCGCCCGACTGAATCGTGAATACATCCGCGCGACCCTGACGGCAGAGTAGAGACGAAGTTCGGGCGTGCAGGGTTGCAGGGCGGTTGCCGGAACCCAATTGCGTTTCCGCCGGATCAGCGCGTAAAATAAGCGGACAGTCCGTTCTGATCCGGATGGTGTTTGCGAGGTACAGTCTCTGCCGAGCACGCGTCATCCCGCTGGCCCATCCGTAGCTGCGTTACAGGTCGCCCCGTGGAATCTCCGCAACTTGCCGATTCCTATGTCGCGTTGCTCGAAAAGAGCGGGCTGTTGCCGCGCGACCAAATTGCCTCGGCCCTAAAGCGCTTCTCTTTGCCATCGACCGCTCCGGCGAAAGAGATGGCCCGCGCGTTTTTTAACTCGGGTCTGCTCACCCGCTACCAGGCCGAGCGCCTGCTGGAAGGGAAATTCCGCGGTTTTTTCATCGACCAGTACATCCTCCTTGAGATTCTGGGCGCGGGAGGCATGGCCCGCATTTACATGGCGGAGAATCGCCAGACTGGCGAGCGCGTCGCCTTGAAGGTGATTTCCGACCAGCACAAAGCCGATGCGGGCATGTTGACCCGTTTGAAGATCGAAGCGCACGCCGGCAAGAAGATCCAGCACCCGGCTGTGATTCGCACCATCGAGATTCGCAAAACCGATGATGTATTTGGCGAGATTCATTACCTGGTCATGGAGTTCGTGGCGGGCATCAATCTCGAAGAACTCATTAACCTCGAGGGGCCCATTCCCTGGTCACAGGCCGCCGATTTCGCCAAGCAGGCGGCCGAAGGGTTGCAGTTCGCGCATGCCGCCGGGTTAGTGCACCGTGATGTGAAGCCGGGAAATATCCTGGTGAACAGCCAGGGGGAGATCAAAGTCTTCGATTTCGGACTGGCGCTGCTGGATGGGCGTGGCGACGAAAACGCCGACGAGTTTTCGCTCGCCATGATTTTTGGCCACAACTGCCTGGGGACGGCAGACTACATTGCCCCCGAGCAGATTGTCGACAGTCTGGCAGTCGATCGGCGGGCGGATATCTACAGTCTGGGATGTACTCTGTATGTGGCACTGACTGGCAAATTGCCCTATCCGGCGTTGCAGACCGCCGAGAAACTGCAAGGGCATTGTCATCTCGTCGCTACGCCTGTGCGCAGTCTGGTCCCGGAGATCCCCGAGGGAATGGCCCAGGTCGTGCAGAAAATGATGGCCAAAAGCCCGCAGGATCGATATGCCACGATGGCGGAAGTGGCCGCGGCACTGGCCCCGTTCGCCAAACGCCAGGGAGTCGAGTTTGACTTTCCCAGGATTCTGGCGACGCGGGCCAAACTCGCGCGCCGACGTGTGGCCGGGCAGGCACGCATCGCCGGCAGTTCTCTGGCCGGTTCAAAACTCCAAAAGCCGGCGTCGCAACCCGTACTGCGAAGTGCTTCGACCAAGCGCCTTCCGTTGGCGGTGGCCGAGACCGCGGTCGCGTCGCCTCGACAGCGCGACGCGGTTCCAGAGTCGGTGGTCGCAGTCTCTGGTATACGGCCCGATGCGGCGCCGACATCAAAGCCTGAACGCAAACTGACGGTGGGGAGCGCGGGGGCCGTACTGGTGCCACTGAATGGGGCGCCTCAGATCCCGCTGAATAAGCCCACCATTGTGTTGGGACGCGATCTCGATTGTGACGTCCATGTGGCTTCGTCAGCCGTTTCCGGAAAGCACTGTGAGTTGCATTTTGATGGCTCCCAATGGCGGATTCTCGATCTGGGGAGCAAAAACGGCGTGCAGGTCAATGGCCGGGCGGCCTCGGACGAGCCCCTGGCTCCCGGTGATCGTATCTCGCTCGCCTCGCAGCAGCATTATCGCATCGAATATTCGGTGGCGACGCCCGCCTTGTCATCGACGACAGTCCGCTGGGTTCGGTACAGCCTGCTGGCGGCGGTACTGCTGGCGGGACTGCTATGGGTGCTGCAGTTCTTCTGGCTGCGTTGATTCTCGGTGGCCGTGCGTGACCCTGTGGTTCGTGGGGATTCTCAAAGAATCGTTTGATTTCGCGCCGATTCCTGCTAGCCTTGCGGCTTCCCTTGGGGAATTCAAAGCGGAAATCCAGTCCTGCATTATTCAGCGGAGATGAAATGAGTGGTTTGACGATTCGTTCGGGATCATGCGATCTCGATTTCCTGTCATTAGGCGCGCTGGTTCACCGTTTGGATCCGGGAATCATCCCGTTTCGCAAGGCCCGCTCGGTCGACATTCACGTTTCCGGCGGAGAATACAACGTCGCGGCCAACCTGGCGGATTGCTTTGGTCTCCGTACGGGGATCGCCACCGCCATGGTCAATTATGGCATTGGCGAACTGGTGCAGGCCCGGGTGCGCGAAGCGGGTGTGAAGCCGTTCTATAAATGGTTTGAACACGACGGCGTCCGCGGTCCGAATATTGCCACGGTGTACAGCGATCGCGGTCTGGGCGTCCGGGCTCCGGTGGTATTCTACAATCGGGCGAACGAAGCCGGTGCGCTGCTCAAGCCGGGCGATTTCGACTGGTCGGCGATCATGTCGGGGGGATTGCGCTGGTTCCATTCTGGCGGAATCTTCGCCGCCCTGTCGCCGACGACCTCGGAATTGATCATCGATGGTATGAAAGCGGCCAAGGCCGCCGGAGCCATCAACTCCTTCGATCTGAACTACCGCGCCAAGTTGTGGTCCGCGGTGGGGGGAGATGCCAAGGCACAGGAAACCATCCGTCGGATCGTTTCCAACGTGGATGCCCTGATCGGCAATGAAGAGGATCTGCAGAAGGGGCTGGGAATCGCCGGTCCGGATGTCGAAAAATCCAAATCGAAACTCGATCCCGACGCCTTCTTCGGCATGATTGACCGGGTCATCGAAAAGTTCCCGAATGTCAAACTCGTCGCCACGACGCTGCGGGAAGTCCACACGACGAACCGACACGATTGGGCCGCGGTGTTGTGGCTCGATGGCAAACGTTACGTCAGCCCGACGTGCGCACTCGACGTGGTCGATCGCATCGGTGGGGGCGATGGCTTTGCCGCCGGCGTGATTTACGGACTCATTTCGGGCCGGACTCCCGAAGAGGCGCTGCGTCTGGGCTGGGCCCACGGCGCCCTGCTGACGACGTTCCCTGGGGACGTGACCATGGCTCGCCTGCCCGAGGTCGAAGCCCTGGCGAAGGGGGGCTCGGCCCGCGTCCAGCGCTGACCATCGTCACGATTTGATGAGGCCCCGGGTGACCTGACGGGCTGTTCTGGAAACAGACGGCACTGACAGGTCACCCTTTTGTTTGGAGACGTGGCCAGCGCCCGGGTGACCAGTTGGGGCGACCTGGTCGAGTCTTTCTGACGCGGGGACCGGTACTTCGGGTCGCCAGCCTGTAGGTTTTTTAACGTGGGCAGCTAGCTCGCCACTGCGATAGGCCGACAGCTAGCCCAAGTTCGAAACTGAGACGTGGAAAACGGGATTTTAGAGATTTTTCAGGCCACATTTGACGTATGTCCTTTTGCATCGGGGAATGAAACCGTCAGTTGGATGTGCTACTCGCACCGAAATTTCGCCGCTGGCACTCGCAATGCAGCAATCGTTGTTTGACAAAGAATCCGAGCCACCTGCGCTACAGTGGGTGAATATCCTGGTGGCTGGTGTGAATGTTGAGAATTGCCGCCATTTTAGTGGACCTTGGCCGGCGCTGAGATTGTTCCGCCGGATAAAGGGGATGTCACTCGAAACTGTTTGGTGCCTGCCAATTGCCTCCTTTCAATTCGCCGAACACGAAATGGATTTCAGCAGGCAGTGGTCCCGTATCCGAAACTCTTTCGTCGTGAACGCCACGAGTAAACTGCATTTCCGATATTGAAACGCGCGGCCAGCTGAAAAGAGCGCGAGCGGACACGCGTGGGATTTTGCGTTGAAGAATGGGGGGCAAAGACGTGGATACGGCGCGTCTGTTTGGTGGCGTCGAATGAGAGCTCGAATTCCTGCAACGCAATCAGCAGAGATTTGTTCCAGCTTGGTTTACTCGAAGAATTTAATTCGAATCACCAATCAGAATGAACGCCGACCAATATCGCGGATGGGCGAAGAGCTTGTTGTTTTTGCCGACCTTGGGAAGAACGACGGATTTCAGCAACTCGACTTCTTCGCCGCGATTGCCGCGGACCACGCCGTTCGTTGCCGCGGCGGTCAATTTCAGCACTTCGTCGGCAGAGAGGTTCCGCAGCCACACTTTCGCCTCGGCCAGGGCCCGCGCCTTGGGCATCGGCTGCTTCAGGCCAGGCCGCTTACCGAGCAGGTTCTGGTAGAATCGGGTCATCAGCAAGGCTGTCGCCGTGTCGTCCACTTTCCAGAGACTGACACACACAGAGCGGCTCCCGGCGGTGAGAAAAGCCTGGGCAAAACCAAGCAGGCCGTCGCCTCCGCCGTGGCGCCCGAGTGCCGTCTCGCAGGCGGAGAGCGTCACCAGGTCGGCATTCAATTTCCAGAATTCCAGGACTTCGCCCGCCGAAAGCTGGCCATTCAGGAACGGTTCCCCGGCGCGCGGCAACGGATCCGCCGGCAACTTGTCTTGCGCCAGGATCAACACCGATTCGAACGCCCGCACGTTGTTCGCCGCACCGTGGGTGGCGAAATGCAGATAACGGTATTTCGACAGGTCGCCAGCCCGGCGGAGCTGTTCAAGCGATTGCTCGCTGGCGTTTGAGTCGATAAGAACGGCCGTTTGATCGCCCACCAGTTTCGCAAGCTGCGTGACTTCAACGCGAGTGCCGGGGAGATCGGGCCAATTGCCACCACGCAATCCCAATAGCAGGGCGTCTGTCTGCCGACGGTTGGTGATCGCCTCGCGGGCGGGCCGTTTGTCGAGTACGACGCCGACCTGGCCGGGTGGGACTTTGCGAGTGAATGGTTGTTTCACCCCTTCGCGCCAGATTGTAATTTGAACGTCTTTGGCCTTGGCGGCCGTTCGGGCCTGAATTGCCGCGTCAAGTTGGTCGACCGACTTTAGCTCAGTGTCGCCATAGCGTACGAGCACGTCGCCCGGTTGCAATTGGGCCTTAGCGGCTAAACCATCCGGCGCGACCGTCGTGATGAGCAATCCGCCGGACGGCAGATCGTTTGCCGGCTTTGATCTGGCACCGGCATCCGGCCTCGAAAAGACCGGATCTCCCAAAGCCAGCAGGCCGCTTTC
>JAFEBR010001022.1 GCA_018242565.1 Planctomycetota bacterium
AGTATTGTGCCCGCCATGATGTTGAGCATTCCGGTGGCCGTCATGGCCTGGGCCGCGAATAATTTTGTTCCCGCTGTGATTCTCGAGACGACCGCGGCATGGCCGTTCTGGGTGCGCGTGCTGGCTTCGGCTGTTGTGGGGGAAATAGGGTACTATTGGGGGCATCGCTGGAGTCACGAGGTGCCGTTTCTCTGGCGATTTCACTGCATTCATCATAGTGCCGAAGACCTGGATTACCTGGTCGCAACGAGGGCCCATCCCATTGATTTTGTCTTCGGGCGAATCTGCATGTATGCACCGATGCTGGTCCTGGGATTGACGGGTCCGGGTAAAGAGGGAGAAGTGCAGATTCCTCTGTATGTCAGTTTGTTTGGTATGTTCGTGGGCTTTTTTATTCATGCCAACGTGCGCTGGCGTTTCGGGTTCCTGGAGTGGATTATTGCGACTCCCGGTTTCCATCACTGGCACCATACGAAATACGGACCGATCAATCACAACTACTCATCGACCTTCCCCTGGGTCGACTGGATCTTCCGGACCGCCTATTTGCCAAAGAACCAATCGCCCGAGTCGTTTGGCATTGGTGCCACGATCCCCGAGTCGTTGATTGGCCAACTCGTCTATCCATTCGAAAACCCGAAACCTGGCGACTTTGCCGCCGCGATGGCTGCTGAAGCCGAGCCCGCCTCGGCCGTTGCGACGACCGAGGCAGAATCACCTGCGGCAGTCGTCAACTCGACCGATTCGAATTCTTCTGAGGTTCCCCCGGCAGTCCCCTTATAGTGCGTCATCCCAGCAGGTCGGCTTTTTCAGTTGTGGCAGCTGATACGACTGCGAACTTTGGCAGTCACGCACAACTCGATATATTTGTGTCTGGTTGTGGAGTCTGAATTGTGCTTGGGGAAGGAAAACATCCGGATGCGATTTCAAGGCAAAGCGGTTGTTGTGACCGGCGGAAGCAAAGGGATTGGCGAAGGCTGTGCGCGGGTCTTCTGCCGGGAAGGGGGCCTCGTGGCCATTCTGGCTCGGGGGAAGCCTGCCGGTGAAGCACTGGCCGCCGAACTGAACCGGACTGGCCCGGGTCGGGCGATTTACCTCCCCTGTGATGTCGCCGATTGCGAGCAGTTGAAATCGTGCATCGACCGCACGGCCTCGGAATTCGGTCGGCTCGACTGCCTGATCAATAATGCGGGTTCGCATCCCCCGGCGACCACCATCGATGACACGCGTCTGGAAGATCTCGATGCCCTGCTCAGGCTGAACTTCATCAGTACATTTGCTGGCTGTAAGTATGCTCTGCCGTATCTCCGCCAGACTCGGGGGACGATTATCAATATGTCGTCGATGGTCGCCATTCTGGGGCAAGAGCACTCATCTGCTTACTGCTCGACCAAGGGAGCCCAGTTGAGCCTGACGAAAGCTCTGGCCGTGGAAC
Organism: Planctomycetota bacterium; assembly: GCA_018242565.1. Classification (GTDB taxonomy): domain Bacteria; phylum Planctomycetota; class Planctomycetia; order Planctomycetales; family Planctomycetaceae; genus JACQFH01. The sequence continues at coordinate 1,436 of JAFEBR010001022.1, forward strand.
TGGGGCGCGAAGGCATTCGCGTGAATGCGATTCTGCCTGGGAATGTCGATACCCCGTTAATGCGAGATTGGGCCGCGACGCTCCCCGATCCGCAGTCGGCACTGGACCGCGTCGCCTCGCTGCAGGTCTTTGGACGCATGGCGACCAGTGAGGAAATCGGCAAAATCGCCTTGTTTCTAGCGACCGATGACTCGAGTTTTCTGACCGGACAGGCCATCGAAGCCGAGGGGGGCGCGAGCCTCGATTATTAGCCGGGAAATGGGGAATCGACCGCTGCGCTCGGGGTGTCTTCGAAGCACGTACCGGCACGCTGATACTCCGTCGGCATCTCCACCGGCCTGGGCACGGAAATCCTCGTGGCTGAAGAGTGGGGAAAACTTCCGCTTTCGGTTCTCCCGGCGAATTCCTAAAATGCCGATCACTTCGCAGCGGTAACCACTGCGTCTTCATTTGTTGAATAGAAATGGGAGTTATGTCGGAGAAGCCAGTTAAGGTCGGACTCATCGGTGCGGGCGTGAACACGAAACTACGGCACATTCCCGGATTTCGCGCGATTTCCGGAGTGGAACTCGTCGGAGTCGTTAACCGTTCGCCTGAATCCGGCCAGCGTGTGGCGCTGGAATGCGGCATTCCCAAGGTCTATCCGTCATGGCAGGCGGTGATCGAAGATCCACAGGTCGATGCGGTCTGCATTGGGACCTGGCCCGACATGCATTGTGAAATCACCTGTGCCGCACTGAACGCGGGCAAGCACGTGCTGGTGGAAGCCCGCATGGCGCGAAATGCCACCGAAGCGCATCAAATGATGGCTGCGTCGCTGGCGCACCCCGGACTGGTGGCTCAGATTGTTCCCAGCCCCTTCGGCCTGGTGCAGGATCCTTTCTTCAAGTCCATTGAAGCGCACGCGTTCCTGGGGAAATTACGGGAAGTTGTTGTTATCGGTGCCGATGACACGTACTGGGATTACACCAAGTTTCTCCACTGGCGACTGGACGCCAAAATCAGTGGATTGAACGTCTTGACTCTGGGAATTCTCCACGAAACGGTCTCGCGCTGGATTCCCGCCACGACACGGGTTTTCGCCCAGACGACCTGCTTTGAACCACAGCGCCCTTTGGCCAACTCTCAGGGACTGGTGGATGTCACGGTCCCCGACAGTGTCCAGATTCTGACGCAGATCGATGGTGGTGCCCGCGGCATCTACCACTTCAGCGGCGTGGCCCTCTATGGGCCGGGCAAGCAGATTCACCTGTATGGCAGCCGTGGAACACTGAAATATATTGTGACCCCCACCGAGGAATTGCTGTATACCGGGCGTCCGCGTGATACCGAGCTGAAGCGGGTCGAGATTCCCGAATCGCAACGGGGAAGCTGGCGCGTCGAAGCCGAGTTCATCGCAGCCGTCCGCGGACAGGACAAAATCCACTATACCGATTTCGCCACGGGCGTCCGTTATATGGAATTCACGGAAGCTGTCGCCCGCAGTGCGGCTCTGAACCTGCCGGTTGATCTGCCCTTGAAGAATTTCTGACCCGTTAGGGGCGCCCGCGGTATGCCGACGGTTTGGAGGGCAGTCGTCAACCGGCCCCCTCATCCGGACATTCCCTGGAGAATTCAGACCCATAGATCAGGCTGGCTCTGAACTGCCGATCTGATTAAGATATCAACGCATCGGCGTGTGTTAATCTGTGGTCTGCTTCCGAAATCTGAGGTGCTGGCGTGAAACGCATTCAGGCCGTCGAGACTTGCGCGCAGGCAGAGCATCGAGCCGGAACGACTCAGTCCCCCTTCCAGCCTGCCAATAGCGATTGCATTCGTGTGGGGCGCCGTCGCTGGTTTTTGCAAACCGGATTGACCGGACTGGCGGGGCTTTCAATGCCCGCTTTGTTGCAGTTGCAGTCGGCGTCTGCCGCCCCATCGACGTCTGCCGCAGGCGATAAAAAGTCGGTGATCTTATTTTGGCTCTCGGGGGGACCCAGCCACATCGATATGTGGGACCCCAAGCCTGACGCACCGCGCGAAATTCGAGGTCCCTACTCGGCGATTCCAACCAAGGTTCCGGGGGTCGCCTTATCGGAGCATTTGCCCTTACAGGCTTCGATTGCCGACAAGCTGTCGTTTTTGCGGGCCGTGGACTGTAAGGCCAGCAATCACACTCCCATCACCATGCAGGCCGGAAATCCACTGGCTCGCCGTACCGACGATGGCAAAGACGGGGCCGGTTACCCGTCTATGGGTTCGGTGGTGGCACGCTTTCGTGGTTCGAATCATCCGGATCTTCCTCCGTTCGTCGGATTGGCTCCCTCCTGGAAGGCCGACGTTTGGGAAGCCGGGTCCCTGGGGGCGGCCAGTGCTCCCGTGAACGGATTGGACCTGGTCGGGAAATTCGGTCTTCCCGCGGGAGTGCAGATTGACCGATTGCGTGATCGCGACCAGTTGCGCGTCGAGTTTGACCGTCTGCGCCGCGATGTGGATCGCGGAGATGTCCTCAGCAAACTTGACCAGTACAACGCCCGAGCCTTTGAAATGGTGCTGGGCGGACATGTCCAGCGGGCCTTCGACATGTCACAGGAAACCGACGCGACTCGTGATGCCTACGGCCGGAACAGCATCGGCGAGAAAGCCATTCTCGCACGTCGGTTGGTTGAGGCCGGGGTCACGTTTGTTCTCGTCAGCGGTGCCTGGGGCTATTTCGATCATCACGGCGATTCGGTGAATTGGGGTGGCATCGTGAAAGGGTTGACGCCGCTGTTGCCGCATGTCGACCGAGCTGTCTACGGGCTCGTCAACGACCTTGAACAGCGCGGATTGCTCGATTCCACCCTGGTCTTGATGCTGGGGGAATTCGGCCGGTCGCCCGTCATTAATGCCGATGCCGGCCGTGATCACTGGACGAACGTCATGTCGATGCTCGCCGCAGGGGGCGGCTTGCGACATGGTCAGGCGGTTGGCAGCACCGATTCCAAAGGATACGACGTGAAAGATGGTCTCATCCGCCCGCAGGATCTGGCTGCGACCGTCTTTCGGCATTTGGGGATCGATCTGGCAGCCCAGTGGACCAACCACCAGGGGCGTCCAATTCCCATCGTCGTCGAAGGTGGGCGGCCCATTCCGGAATTGGTCTGATTCCGGATAGAGGTTTCACCGGCATTCCCTCCGCGGCCTGCCTCTCACAACGCCTCCAGTTGCCGGCGTACTTCGTCAATCGTTTCATCGAGCGTCGATGTGCCTGCCGTCAGGCCCACGACCCGGCAACCTCGAAACCATTCGGCGTTCAGGTCGGCGGCCGACTCGACGTGGAAGGCGGGGACGTGTTGTGCCTGGCACAGGGATGCCAGTTCCCGGGTGTTGTTCGAGTTTTTGCCCCCCACGACGACCATCGCGTCCACCTGTGGTGCGAGCTTGACGACCGCCTCCTGTCGATCGCGTGTGGGTTGGCAGATCGTATCGACAAACCGGATGTCGGCATCGGGGTTCGCCTCGCGAATCGCCGTGACGATCGCTTCGGCCACGCGAGGCGGCGTCGTAGACTGGCAGACGATTCCCAACCGCCGTTGTGCATAGTTCCGGACTGCGGCGACACTTTCGACAATCTCTGCATCCGCCAGATCTTCGTGAATGCCCCGGACTTCGACGTGTCCCGGTCGGCCGATGATGACCACATAACGTCCTTCGTCCGCGAGTTGCTGGGCGGCGCGATGCACGCGCTGCACGAGCGGGCAGGTCGTATCGATGAGTTGGTGTCCTGCTTTTTCCAGTCGGTGTCGCTCGCGATCGCTGATGCCATGCGCTGTAATCATCACGAGCGGCGTGGGGGGCAATTCATCACGCTTGGCTTCGGGGTTCTGCTGGAAGCCCTTGCTCTGCAATCGGTGCGTAACCACCGGGTTATGGACCAGTTCGCCATGGATTGTGACCCGACCCGGGTCTGGCGTGCGTTCGGCGGCCTCCAGTGCGTCGCGGACTCCGAAACAGAAACCTAAAGCTTCAGCGATCAGGACTTGCATAGCGAACCTGCTGGAACCACAAGATACGCGAGAACGGATTTGCCAGCCGGTAACACGCTCCCGTGAAGAATGGAACCGTAAACCAGCGGGCACCTTAACCAACCTACGCTTTGCAGTGCAAAGTTTGTGGGCGCGCTTTTTGATGAATTTCGAAATAAACTGCAGAAACCTCGAGGGAGGCAGAGGACTCGGAACGCGCCCGGCGAGGGCCTGGCTCCCGGCCATGCCCAGGTGATCGATTCTCGGCTTACGCCAGTGAGAATCCTTTCAGGGACCGGTCGTTGGACGGGGAGCGTGCCGCTTTGGCGGCCGCGGCTGCATCGGCGATCACGGCTTCGAGCGCTTCGATGTACTCCATGAACCGTTTACGGCCTTCCCTGGTCATGCGGCACAGTGTCTGCGAGCGATGTCCCACCGTGCCCTTCCAGATCTCGACGAGTCCCTCCTCCTGCAGCACCTTGAGATGCCGGTTGAGGTTGCCATCGGTCAGGGTGCACAATTCCTTCAGGTCGCCAAACAGCAGTCCCTCGGGGTGGGCCATCAACGAGGTCATCATGCCCAGTCGCGCTTTTTCATGCAGCGCCCGTTCCAGTCCCTCGTAGGCAAACCGGCCCGCGTCGCGGGGCTTCTTACTGTCGGTCATCGGGACGCTCCAATGTGAAAAACAGGACCATTGCCCCCAGTATTTGGCCACCCCCGAAGGGGACTCCCATGGCCCACGGTGAAAAGGCCAAGTCTCCCTGGGCCAAAGCCAGGCTTCCCAAGCCACAGGCCAGATAGTACCAGGCCACCCAGATTGTCGGGCGGGGCAGTAAGCGTACCGAGGCAAAGATCCCCAGGCTGAACAGCAGGCTCCACAGGCCGGGCAGCATCCACAGCGATTCGGTTGCGAACTGCACCAGCACGAGCGTCAGAGAGGCGCCTGCCAGCAAGCTGGGCAAGAGTGGCTCCAACGCCAACCGGGTCGTTCGTACGGCGGTCGGAGAGCCTGATCTCCGGCAACGAATCGCCATTTCCAGGGCCACGACTCCCGAGCTGAGCAAGGCGGCGCAGATCCACAATTGCAGGTACCGTACCGGATGGTCGCCGGGATGGGGCACCACAACTGGCTGCACCAGCGCAACTGCGACGGCGACGAGGGCCGAAAAACCGGTTGTTGCTGCCCGGTAACCGCGAAAAGGCTCGGTGCGCGCCACGTGTATCCGGATCTCGGACAGTTGCGCCAAGGCGTCATGTAGTTCCATCGGACGGTCACTCCGTGAAAATGTAGTGCCTGCGACTGGCGGCACCTTTGTTTTGCAAAGTGTATCCCCACTCTGTCATGCCGTCAAGCCGATTCGGCCGCTGGGCGACGCACCTCCTGGTGCAAACAGGGATCCAAAACGTGATTGTCTGACCCGGGGCGAACCGCCTTTGGGGCATCGTCGGTTGCCGATCTTGGTGCAGACGAATGGATGGGAAGTCCTCGTGATACAATTCGCGTCAGCCGCGGCGGGGCAATGTAAAGTCGTTTGGTCATGGTTGCGTCAATGATTCACCACACTGACGGCGGTGATGAAATTTCCCTTACCGGGACCCAGGGTCCCTTTGGGACCGTAGGTCACCCCCTCAATGGCCATCGTGATCTCTGCGATTTCTCCTGCAATCAGGTTCTGGTAACCCGCTTGTTCCAGAATCTGCTGCAGTGACGACTGTGAATTCAAGCTGCCCCAGGGAAGCGTCGCTGGTGGTGACGAATCGATCTGGTAATGAACGGTTTCGTTTCCGGGAAACTCCAACGTGATCGTCGGTAATTGGCGATCGTCAAGTGGGGTCAATGTGGCCTGCCCCGTCGGGATGGGATTCAGATCGTAGTCCGTTGAAAACGAACCGGCCGCTGTGACGACTGCTTCAAAACCCGCCTGGGGAGCCTGATACACGGCGGTTGTATTGTAAGTCCGCCGACAACCTGTGAGCATGAAGCAGGTGAGCATGGCGAGCCCACATAGTGTGAATGAATGGGGTGTCTGGCGGGTATGAACGGACATGGCAGTCTGCAAGAACAGCCTCGTAACTGGATTGAAAACAACAGTCACTTTACGTTACAAAGTGACTCGCAAATGAGCAATCCCGATATCGCCTGGCTCGTCAACACGCTCGTCGCCGGCGGTGAGAACGCAGGGGGTTGGCAATGGATTTGGGCGTTTTTCAGGGCCTATTGACGCATGTTCAGCAGCGGCCTATACTCGCGGCGCGTGGCGTCAGTCATCGCAGACGGAGATCGTCTGGGCTGGCGCGGAGTCCAGACCCCGGCATGGACATGCGGGGCGGAACTTGGGTTTTCACATCACTTTTGTGCGGCGTGGTCCGCAATTGGCAGAAATGAAGAGCGAACACCGTCACGAATTGCAGACGAATGATCTGGGGCAGTACGCGGAAAAGGCTGCCGCGTATATCGACAAAAACGGCAACCGCCTGATGATGATCATTTGCGTGGTGGCCATCGTTGCGTCCGGCGGCATCTTCTGGTGGCGCACTGCGTCGAGCAAGACGACAGCCGCCTGGACCGATCTGTCCATGGCACTGTCGACCGGCAACCCCGACAATTTCCGCAGCGTCTGGGAAGATCATAAGGGCTCGGTTCCCGCCTATTGGGCCAAGGTTCGCGAAGGAGAAGCGTTGCTTGGCCAGGGAGTTCAGGCCTCGTTTCGTAATCTCGAGAAGGCGACGGTTGACCTGAAGAAGTCGCGGGATGCGTTTCAGTTGATTGTTGATGACCGCGGCGCTCCTGCCGAAATTCGCGAGCGAGCTCTGTTTGGCTTGGGCCGGGCCACCGAATCACTCTCGGAAGGCAACAACAACGACGCCGTGAAGGCCTACGAACAACTCGTCAAAGAGTTTCCGAAATCGGAATATAAAGACGACGCTCAGTCGCGGATCGAAATCCTGAACAGCGGCCGAGGTCAGGAATTTTATGCCTGGTTTGCCAAGTACACTCGTCCCAAGGTGGCCGAAAAACGGCCCAATGATCTGGGAGTTGGCGGACTCAAGGGTGAGGACGGCTCGGAATCGGGCGCGAAGAAGCGCCTGAATG
>JAFEBR010001023.1 GCA_018242565.1 Planctomycetota bacterium
CCTTGGGGGCTTCTGCTCAGTGGAATTGTATTTGCTCTCGGAGCAATAGGTGTGGGGGTCTACGGCTACTCCCGTGCATGGCGCTTTGTTGCCGACAGCCCAGTTGCGCGGCCTTCGGGCGTTGCAGATTCACTCATTCAAGCTCAATCGATTGCCGGCATTTGCACTATCGTCGGTCTGTTTGGCCTCGCCATGATCATCGCCGGTTCCGTACTCTTGGCTCGCAAGAAATAAGCCTGTTACGACCGGCGTGGGCAGAACGGCAGTGCGGTCAACCCGTCGGCTTGTTCGGAAGTCACAGCGCCAATTCGCCTTCCGGCTCTCGCTCCCGGGCGGTAAGATTCGTGTATGGACAAACGACCGCGAAGTCGAGGCGGACCGCTCTACTGGCTGCGCCGAAGAACATGGCGATTCTGGGTTGTCGTTGCCGCGATGATTCCGGTTCTTTACCTGTTGGGTTTTGGGCCGGCTTGCTGGATCGCTACCAGAACGGAATCGGGCGGTGACACAATAGAAGCAATTTATTTTCCAATCATCCCGCAAGGCCCTATTTCTCATGAACGCATAGATGCCCCTGGCGGGCTGGCCGGAGCATTACTGTGGTATGCGAATCTCGGTGCCCCAGTTGGTCGTCATTTTTTCATGTCGGATGGCGAAATCTGGTGGTCCGAAATGAGAGGCACTGCCGGATACAGTCAGCGGCTATGATTGAAGAGCCAGTTTCACGCGCAGGTCGCCATCCCACACATTCCCGTGGGGACCTCGCTACCGCCCCGCGGTGTGTAAAGTAATCTGGAATCATTTGTCTACGGCAATGTTTTCTCCGCCCGCGTTGCCCCGCGTCGCGTTCACTCGCCGAACTGCGGCCAATCCGCGCACCAACGCCAAAACGCCCGCACGTGCGAAACGTGGGGCGTCTCCGGGGTCAATCGGGTGGTCCCGTCGCCCTCAAAAGTGAAAACCGCGATCCCCAAAGACTCTCGACGACTCGCTTCAACCCGCTGGGTGTGGTTGTCGGAAATCGCCGGTTTTTACTGTTGGTGGGCGCGCGGCTATGTACCGGGACACCGACGCGACGTGGATGTTATCCACGTGTAGGGCGTCTCTCTTTGGCAGGTGCCGAGTCCTCAACGGCAGGACTAAACCAGTTTGACGTTCTCGGCACACGGGCCTTTCGGACCATTGCCTTCCGTGAACGACACCTTCTGGCCTTCACGCAGTTGCTCGAAACTGACCCCCTGGAGGGCCTTCGAGTGAAAAAACAAATCCTTATCCGTCCCCGTCTTGATGAAACCGAAACCGCGGTCTGTCAGTTTCTTGATCGTACCTTCAGGCATTGTGCATTCCCGGAAAAAGTTGATGGATCGAAATTCTCAGTTGGCCGGTTGCAGTATATCTCGTCGCCGGGCTATCAGTCCACACGGCAACATGGATGAACGAACTCAGGCCACGGGGCCGAACTCGTGTTCGAGAATCAGTTGCAACACCGATTCACCCGCCTGCAGCGGCTTTTGTGCGTCACGATGCGTCCAAAACAGATTCAATACCTGCTGTTGGCCCTGCTTGGTTTTCCACAGGGTCTTCAGTTCCTGCTCGCGCAAGGCCCGGACGGTCAGTTGTTCTTCCGGATTTGCAACATTCGGCATCAAGATCTCCTTCAAAGAATAATGAATTTCAGTCACATTCGTTCCACGGTCTGCCGCTGAAAGTGAGTCAGCCGCCGGTTCACGCTAC
>JAFEBR010001024.1 GCA_018242565.1 Planctomycetota bacterium
CCGTGTTGGCCACGTGGTAGCCCCGCAGCACTTCGCGTTCAATGTCCTTCTGTTTGCGCTGCGTTTTGGCCTGCTCCTGCTGAGCCGGCATGCGCCACACTCCGACCAGGTTCGACCGCATCTGCTGCACGATCTGCGCCAGCGTTTTCGGATCGAGACTGTCGATGGCACCGAACACCTTTTCCAGTGCGTCGAGACGATAAACCTCGGCCGTGCTGTGACAGGTAGTAAAGGCCTTGGCCAAGAGGCTCTCGTCGAGATCCTTGATCGGCAACTTCCGGATGCGGGCCACCCAGCCGGCCAGGTCTTCGAGATTGCGTTCCTGCTTCGAACGGGTCAACGGAATGCCGTTCGCCCGCATTTCAAACCCGTACATGAACATGTACGGGTTTGTGTAACGGTTATTGGAATTCAGGTCGTGGTTGCGTGTCCAGGTGCGAATGAACTCATGCACCAGATCGCGGGCCGCGTCGGGTTCAGAAGCGGCCAACCGTTCAATGTACGGATACGCCCGTTCGTCTTCCGAAACTTTCAGGTACAACTGCGCATGCACCGTCAGGAACTTGGGCTTCAGCGTATCGTCCAGCCGAGCCAGCCATTTTTCGCTGGGACTGTTCTCGAGAATGTCGGCTGACGGAATCGGCTGAACCTGGTTATTCTGCTGACGGAACTGCATGCCGCCATCTTCGTCAAAGTAGAACATGTTGCCATACATGTCGCGGCGCATCCGCGGACCAAACGCCGTCGAGCGATCGAGCTGACGGCTGGTTTCGGCTTCCCGCAACCACGACATCGCGAGAACGCGCACGGTATCCTGCCATTCGGCGGCCCGTTCAGGCGTTTTATCGAGCAGTGCCTCAACGATGCGTTTCTGAACACGCAACTCACGCAACCGTTCCGGGGCATTCTGAAACGAGCGGGCCATGGCCCCGGCGGTCGCTGCCCCGCTGGCGGCGAGAATCTTCATACCCACCTGGGGATCACCCGCGAAACTCTCTTCAACCCAGGCCTGCCCCAGGTTCTCACGCACCCGCGGCACCAGGCCCAGCAGCATTTGCAAGGCCTCGTCGCGCTGGGCTTCGGGCGACTCGGTCCGTGTCGCGGCGGGGAGCAACAGGTTCCAGGCGACTTCCAGCGTCTGCGGTTTCTTGTCGCGGTCGTACTTGGACGAGTAGCAGCGAGCCAGCAGAATCAGCGACTCGGCATCTTTCTGTTCGAGGACTTGTTCTTTCGGGGGCAGAAAGGGCTCGATGTCTTCAGTCATGTTGGCGGCGGCCAACAGCCAGGCGCACTGAGTGCGATTCAATGAAGCCTCTTCGGGGGGCCGTGCCGCCTCGCGCTGCAGTCGGGCCAGCACCGCCGGCTTGAGCACACCAGACTGCAGCGACATCTGCAGAATCGGCGCCAGCATGATTACCGTCGGGCGTTCGAGCTTGTGCGGACAGGCGGCGGCCAGTCCCAGCACATCGTCGAGCGCGAAGACATGTTGTTCGGGAGTCACCCCCATGCTGCGCAATTGCTGATTGATCTGCGCCTGTTGCCCCTGCGGTTGCGAGAAACTCCGCACCATCTGCGCGTAGCCTTCTTTGCCTTCGACCTCGGGAATGCCCTTGAAGTACGTTTTGACGTCGGCCCAATGTCCGAGCGTCACGTGTCGCTGCAGGGTCTCGAGTTCGGCCTCGAGCGCCTTGGCTTCAGCCGTCTGGGCCTGCGCTGCGCCGGAATCGGCCGCGGCCGGATCCGTGGGCGGGTTGGCTGCCACCGGGGTCTCGATCGCCACTTGCTCGTCGTAGTCAGTTTCGTCCTGCGGCGCTCCGCCGTTGGGGACTTGTGGCGGATCGGGCTTCTTCGTCTCGGCGGTCCCAGGGGGCGTGGACCACGCCTTGAGGATCGCCGTCGGACGCCGGTCGTAGATCAACGTCTTCAGACGCTGCAACCGTGGCGACGGGCCTTTGGCCGCAGCAGTGGCATTCGCAGTTTGCCCCGCCGCGCTGGCTGCATCTGCGTCGGCAGGTGTCGTCGGCGGGGCCTCGGCGGCCGCTTTTGCGGTGGACGCATTTTGTATACGGGTCGCGGCCGTGGCCGTTTGGGCCTGAGAGAACTGGCCGTGCCCGAGCACAATACAACAGACACCACACGCCAACACCTGATGAAATCTCATGAACCGTCTTCCTTGGATGTCAATCACCGTGGATAGTGCGTCGCGACCACCGATCGAATTCGCTGGCCGAAAGCTGCGCCCGCTCAACCGAGACACGCGCGCTGGCGTCGTGCCTCGGTTGGTTTCGCAACTTTCGCTGGGTGTAGACCGGCAAACGGCCGCGATGATGCGGTGTCTACCGGAGACCGTTAGTTCCCGCCATCATCGGGCGGAGGACCGGCACTGGCGCCGCGTGCCTGTTCGTCCCCTTGTTTCTTCTCGGGGGTCTTGCCGTTGCCCTTCTTCTTTCCTTTACCCCCCTTGCATTGGCACTGGCCACTGCAGCATCCTTTGCACTGACTGGGGAGAGGCAGGGCCTGCAGATCGGTGAGGTCCATGCGGGCCAGACGGATCGCGGCTTCCAGGTCTTCCTGGCGGGCTTTGGCTTCCGCCTTGTCGCCACGGGCTTCCGCCTGTTCGGCGAGCAGCCGGAAGGTCTGCCGGGCCGCTTCGATATCGGGTTCCCATTCGGTGCGCGAATCGCCTTCGAGCCGTTCCAGCCAGGTCACATAGTATTGCGCATTCGCCAGAGCCTGCCGCGCTTCGGCGAGCAACTCGGGGTTTGTCTTGTCGTCTTTCTGCAGTTCGGGCACGAGCGCCGTCAACTCGTCAAACGCCTTGGGCAACTGCTGCGAATGCAGCAGCGCCTTGGCCCGCTCCAGTCGGACACGTTGCGTCTGCTCAACCTGGTCGGCGGGCAGTTTTCCCAACGCTTCGGTGAAGGCCTCCACAGCCTCGGCGTGATCCCCCTGTGCCACGGCGGCCCGTGCTTTCGACAACTGCTGCTGCACATCGTCGAGTTGCAACTGCCGCTGGCCGGGCCCGTAGTGATACGCGCTCGCCAGCACCGGCACCAACACCCATCCTGCAATCAGAATCCCGCGCATGTTTTGGCTCCCGAGTTCAACTCAAATGGCGCACAAACGCCGGCACAGACGTCTCGTCTCGTAGTATCCAGATTCCATAAAGGAAATACAAGGTGAGTCTGGCACCCGATCTCCAAAACTCTCCCTGCCAGGTGTCTCAAAATCGCACCTTAGTCAGGTCACCCCCGCCCCCATTGCTTTGCGTCCTTTGGAGTTTCCCGTGGAAGCCAAAGCACCTGGCTTGCCAGGACGCCAGGCCGTACCGAAGCGCTGCAGGGCCAGCGGCAGGACCGCCAGACAGGCCGCCCCCAGGGCGCAGGCCAGCAACGCGTATTCGCGTGCCGTCAGGCGATCGACCTGACCGGCATCTCCCGACTGCGCGATCGTTCGCAGGATTTCTGACCCCACATGCTTTTCGTTGCCATCGTGATACGTCCCTCCCACGCGAATGGCGATCTGCCGCAAGGCCGATGCCTCTTGTCGGGAATGTCGCCCGTCGATGAATGTTCCCTGTTTCGTGTCCCCCACGCCAATCACCAGCTTGCTGCCAACGGCGGGGGGCAGCTTGGGCATACCACTCGCTGGAATTGTATCCCCATCGCTGACCAGGATCAGAGTCGCGCTTCCCGGACGCAACGGCTTGGCAATGCGTGCCGCTTCTTCCAACCCCGCAAACAGGTCGGTATTCCCCTTCGGGAAGGCATAATGCATGGGCAGGTCGTTGAGGATGTTCCTTAAGACCTCGGAGTCATGGCTCCGCTCGACAACCGGGATCGCGCCGTTGTAGGTCGCGACCACCGACACCAGGTACTGCCGGATTCCGACCCGACCGAACAGTGAATCGAGCACATCGCGGGCCCGCTGCATTCGAGATTGCTTGTGGTCAACCCCGGCATCCTTCAGCCGCATGCTGGGCGACACGTCGAGCACCAGAATCAGATGTCGCTTTTCACTCTCGGGAATCTCTTCCGCCGAGCGGTGTGTTTTGGCTTCAAGCTGATACAGCGTGACCAACCCCCAGGTCAGGGCCCCCAGCGACACAACACGCAGTGCGGGAGCCGATCGCGCCCACCGGGCTGGGTGGCCTTCCGGGCCAAATGCGAGGCGGGCCACCCGGTGACAGGCCCGCGCGTGCAGGCTTTCAGCCGCTGCGGCCAGTACGACGACGACAGACATCGCCAGAACGGCTACCACGGTGTGTACCTCACTCCAAACAGGCAGAGAGTTCCCAGACCAACCAGGCTCAAACCCGCCAGACAATACGGACGAAAGTCATCGAGCACATCGGGGGCCAACTGCACGAGTTTGGTCTGCTGCATCTGGTCAATCTTTTCAAAGACCGATTCCAGCGCACCCGGATCATCAACACCGAACACATCCCCGCCGGTCAGTCGTGAGACGTTGACGATATCCGGAGGCACGACCGTTTCCGAAATGTGAATGCAGTACACCACGATTCGCTGCGCCTTGAGCTCTGCAGCCACCTCGCTCGACCGATCCCCGAACAGGTCGGCGCTCAAGCCGTCAGACACCAGGATGATCATGCGGTCCCCCTCTTCGCGTTCCGCCAGCACTTTCTTGCAGGCGATCAGCGCCCGGGCGATTTCGGTCCCGCCAAAGCCGGGAATGTTCCGTTCGGGACGCATGAACGGCGGAGCGCATTTGATTGCCGAGACATCCGAGGTCAACGGCACCCAGTGCAGCACACTGTTGCCAAAAAAGGTCAGACCAAACGCATCCCCCTTGCGGTAATCGACGAAGCGGTTGATCGCGGCCATCGCGGCGTCATAACGAGAACCTTCACCAAAGGGAGCCGTCATGCTGCCTGAAATGTCGACGCAAAATTCAATGTTCGTCAAAGCCCGCCCACTCTGCGGTTCCCCCAGTTGTTGCGGCCCCGACAGCAGGCAGATGACAACCCCCAGCAGCAGCGGCCCCACCGACTCGGCCAGATTGATGGCCCAGCCCAGCCAGCGACTGCTCGCAATCCGGCTATGATCAAACGGCAAGACCACCTGACTTTCCTGCCGCCGCCACGTGCGCAGCAGCAGCCAGCCGGGGATGACCAGCAACATCAAGAACCAGGGACGGGCAAACGGCAGAAACATAGTCAACGCGGTTCCATTCCGAGGGACCTCACAACGCGTCCGGGGCAATCTGGCGATACGGTTCCAACAGGGCGGCCACGTCCACCTGAGTGGGCGTGGGGGGACGATGCAGCCAGGTCTCGAGTTGGGTGACCAGGGGGCTCGCTTCGGGATCGGCCCGCAATCGCGCCAAAGCCTCGGCGGGAGCCAGGTCCTGCAGATTCAAACGGCGACGCCAGTACGACACGAGCGCTCGTTCTAACTCGGCAAGCTGGGCCGGGGGAAGACGCCCGGCGACCGCATCGGTCACCAGCGGCCGCAGTCGGTCCGCCAGTGACACGGCCGGAGCCACCTCGGCCACTTCAGTGGCTTCTTCCGGTTTCTTCCGCGGATAAACCAGCCAGAGGAGACCGGCCAGCCAAACCACGCCCCCCAGAACCATCCACAGCCGGTACCCCCCTAACCAGGGCAACTTGGCGGCCCCCAGGTCGTGGGGTTCGATCTGGCCCGCAGCCAATTGCGAACCGACATGGAAGGGCAGGGGAGGCAGATCGGTGGTGGAGGAACCATCCTTCCGCCGCAATGATTGGCGCAGGTCGTACTCCCCCGGTTCCAGCCCATAGCAGACGAGGTCGTATCGGAACGCAGTGCCATGCGGATACACGGCATCCACCCGCAGTACCACGAGCGTATTGTCTGTGACCGGCAACGGTTCGAGTTCCGTCCCGGGCAGAACGATCTGCTCAATTTTGACCGGCATCCCCACCGTACTCTTCGTCACGGCGGGCGGAGTCTCTCCCCCTGCGGCCTCCCCGAAACCCGAAAACCCGCCGACAAAGACGAGTACCCAGCAGGCACCACTGACGGCGAACGCCCGAATTGGACCGTATGAGATGGGACCGCGTTTCAACATGTCTGCATCAGTCGACATCACAGCCTCCGTGTCCTCTGGCCGACTGCGGCTTGAATACAGAGTCGGGCATGCTCGCAGACAAGCAGGCTCGAACGGGCAGCCAGGACGATCGCACGCCATCACCAAGACTCCCTTTCCGCAATTTCATGATCTCCCCATGTGCTTCCAGAGAGCCGCATGACTGGCTCCAACAGACACCAAAACCTGCGCGACTCACCGCACCCCACGCCCCAGCACATCCCGCGCTCGGAAGAAGTTTCTCAACCGGTGGGCAAACGGCTGGTCGGTGTCCACGACAAAATGATCGATCCGGGCCCGTTTCAAATCGCGGTCGATTGACTCCTGGTCCAGGCGGACCCGCGCACCACGCGTGACAAACGTACGTCCCGTCTCCGCCTCGCGGGCCAGCAGCACGCCCGCCCCCGCCAATCCGCGCTCGGCGGGATCGCGAAATTGAATGGTGACCACATCGTGTTCTTGACCTAGAAGCCGCAGAGCCGGCAGGGCCGTTTCATCGTGCAGATCCGACAAGACGATCACCAGGGCCCGGCTGCTGAGACGTCGTCCGAGTTCGCTGATCCGGCGCCCCAGCCAGGTCCTTTCGTCGTACCGAAACTTGCGCAAGCGATGCACCCATTCGAGCACCCGATCGCGGGCCAGGCTCGGTTCGATCCGCACATCCCCTTCGCCAACGCCCAACACCCCCACGGGCATGGCCCGATCGAGGCAGGCCAGCGCCAGTCCGCCTCCTACTTGAATCGCCAAGGAGTACTTTGTCAGCTTGGTCGATCCCAGCGCCATTGAAGCCGACGTATCGAGCAGCAGATAACAGGGCATCCGCTTGGGGGCTTCGTATTCTTTGACGTGAATCCGCCCAGTCCGGGCCGTCACGCGCCAGTCGATCAGTCGCACCGAATCGCCATATTGGTACGGCCGCGACTGCATGTATTCCAAACCTGACCCGAGATACGGCGATCGATCGACACCGTACAGGAACCCATCAGCGAGCCGGCGCACGGCGATATGAAATCGCCGGGAGTCCATCAGTTCGGTGGTGTCGAGATAGCCTTCCACGGTCACCCTCGGGAGACGAAGCCGAAATCGTCGAGCAATTCGCGCAGCACGGTGGCGCCGGTGTAACCTTCGGCCAGCGCCTCGTAATTGAGGCGCATGCGGTGCAGCATCACGTCATCCGCCAGTGCGTAAAGGTCGTCGGGGACAACGTAGGCCCGTCCGCAAATCAACGCACGCGCCCGGGCCGCTTTCGTGAGCGCGATTCCGGCCCGCGGACTGCACCCCAACTCGATCCGCGGATGATGCCGGGTCCGCTTCACCAGTTCGACGACATGCTCGACGAAGGTGTCAGAGACATACACCTGGTGCACGGCTTCCATCGCCACGACCAGGTCTTCGACGCTGCCTACCGGACCGCTGTCGAGTACATCGAACTCGGTGCGGGCCACGGCCCCTTTATCTTCGCGCCGGACCCCCAGCGTCAAGTTGCGTTTCAGCACCTCGCGCTCTTCTGCGGGAGTGGGGTATTCCAACCGATGGCACAGCATAAATCGGTCCAACTGGGCTTCGGGCAATTCGAAGGTGCCGCTCTGCTCGACCGGGTTCTGCGTGGCGATCACCAGAAATGGGGCCGGAAGCTTGAAGGTTTCTTTGCCGATCGTTGCCCGGCGTTCCTGCATGGCTTCCAGCAGGGCACTTTGCACCTTCGGGGCGGCCCGGTTGATTTCGTCAGCGAGCAGCAGGTTTGTAAACATGGGCCCTTTGACCACCCTGAATTCATTCGTGCGCTGATCGAGGATTTCGCTACCCAGGATATCAGAGGGGAGCAGGTCGATCGTGAACTGAATCCGGGCGAACGCCAAGTCAATCGTGCGGGCCAGCGTCGAGACCAGGAGCGTCTTGGCTAGACCGGGCACCCCCTGCAGCAGCAGGTGTCCCCCCGTAAACAAGGCGACCAGCAGGCGTTCGACGACGACGTCTTGACCGACCACCACCTTGCCGATTTGCTGCCGCACGGCCTCAATGAAGCGGATCGTCCGATCAGTGGCCTCGGCCGAGGCCGCAGTGTCAGAAGCCGAAGGAGAGGTTGCCGTCGTCATGCGCGGTTCCGTCTGCGGGGTGGGCGTCTTCAGGGTGGTCTTATCACGTATTCCAGACAATTCGCCTCAGGAAGGGTATTGAGCGGCGACGGGAAAAGCAACTTGACCTCTGGGCGACATGCGATGCATGACATTCCGGATGACGGCTGCGGACTACGAGACCCATTTTCCCAGCGGCCAACTCCGCCACCAACGATTTGCACAAAGTCCGGGAATCCATAGATTGGAGGGACTGGGCCAGAATTGTGGCGTCCATTTTCCGTATCGTGCGTAACGGCGCTGTGGAGTAATCGACGATGACGTGGATCCAGCACATTCCCTACGAACAGGCCGACGACGATCTGAAGCGGGCCTACGAAGCGATTCGCCAACTCTATCCTAGCGAATATGCGGCAGGCCCCGTTCCCTCACTCGTCCGGCCCGATGGCGGAACAGACAGCATCACCACGGCGCACAGCCTGATCCCCGCTGCCATGCAGCATATGATGTCGGGCCTGGGGGTCCTGCTGCAGCCTGGCCTCGGGCTCACCCGTCGGCAGCAGGAGATGATCGCTGCTGTCGTCTCGGTCGAGAACAGTTGCTTTTACTGAACGGAAAGTCATATCGAGTTCCTCCGCCGGGCCAGCCTCGAGGATGAACTTGCCGCCGAGTTACGGCGGGATTACCGGCAAGTGCCACTGTCAGACGCCGATCGGGCCATGCTCGATTACACGGTGCAACTCACAAAAGCGGCTTATCGCATGACGGCCGACGATTGCGATCGGCTGCGCGCCGTGGGTTTTGACGACACGGCGATTCTGCAGATCACCCTGATCGCGGCCTGGTTCAATTACATCAACCGGGTGGCTGATGCTCTGGGTGTCGGCAAATCGGGCCCCGACACGAATACCACCGGGAGCTGACACGACTCCATCTACGCATCGCATCCAAAGTGACCGGCTTCCATTGGGGTGGCACCATGGCCGCGGACTGTGGGCTGCGGCCTCGGTCCATGTCTTCGATGTCGTCGAATTCTGACGGTCGGTGAGACGTCAGCGCCACCACAGTGATCATCGCCCCGGGCCGTGTCCGTCAATCAGGGGGTGTTCGAGCATACTGGGTGGCCGGGCAGGGAGACGATAAACCACGGATCCCGCGTGAGTTGCGGTCGACAAGCGTTAATCGGGGTGGCAGCGTGCGGTTCACAAGGTGGCACGTTCGGCCAGTTTCAGTTCACCCCATCAGGAGAAAATCATGACCCCGCTCATCAACACGTATGCCGCCTATCTCATTATCACGATTGTCACCACGGTGATCGTCGCCCGCAAATTGCGACTTCACGGCCTGACGATTCTGACCGATGGCCAGGAACAGAAAAAACCGCTGATGAACGCCTTCACCAGCCTCGTGCTCGTAGGGTTCAATCTCGTGACGTTCGGGATCATCAGTTACTCGCTGAATGTCAACACGCTGGTGGATACCGCGGAGAAGGCCATCGAGATCCTCAGCCAGAAAGTGGGCCTGATCATCATGATTATCGCCGGCGTTCACTTCGTCCTGACCATCGTCTTCGGATCCATCCGCCAGTCGCACCATCGACAACTCGAAGGCAGGTACCGTTGAACTCCTGGGCGGGGACCGACGCAGTGCCGCCCACCGGGCCCACGGCCTGACCGGTTCCCGCCTGAGTTCGCTCGGGTAGTTCGCAACGATTCATGTCTGGGAGCTGAGATCATGACCCCGCTGATGACAACCTACCTGGTGTTCCTGCTGATCTCAGCGTACGTCACCATCGTCGTGGGCCACCGCCTGCATCACGACGGTCGGCCATTCCTCATGCAGGTCTTTCTGGGCAAAGCAGTACTGGCAGACGCCGTCAACCACCTGCTGCTCGTGGGGTACTATCTGGTCAACATCGCGTTCACATCACAGATTCTGACCTGTCATGCGGAAGTGCACGGTTGGTCTGACGTGCTCCCCGTCTTGAGTTCCAAGATCGGGTTTGCCCTGCTCGTACTGGGGGGCATGCACTTTCAGAATCTGATCGTCCTGTTGGCCGTCCGGAATTACATCTGGAAACGGCCCACCGATCTCACTGACTTCATCGAGACGTCCGGCCCCACGCTGCAGAGTTCGTAGCCGGCGCGGTTGTTTGCGTAAGTCTGCTGACGGCTGCGACAGCGGGCAATGATAGAACCAGGGGCCACCACCGCCGCTCGGGCAAACAGGTTCAGACCACTTCGTAACCCGGACGCTGCTCGCGGCGCAAGAGCTTGTCAGCAGCCGGGTCGTTGATGAACCGCTCCGTTTCCGGATTCCAATTCAGTGTGCGTCCCAGTCGGATCGCGAGATTGGCCAGGTGACAGGCACTGGCGACACGGTGCTGACTGTCAACATCCGAGATGGGGGTCTGCCGCGATTGCGTGCAGTCATAAAAGTTCCCCATGTGACTGCTGATGGCTTCGATCTTGCCCGCCCGCTCCGGACGAGACAGATTATCGTGGACATAAAGCTGAAACGCTTCGCGGGGCAGGGGACGATTTTTCAGATCGTCAACCGGAGTCCCGGTCAAACTGCCGCGGTTCACGAAGATTCGCCCCAAGTCTCCCTCGAACAGAATCCCGCTGCGTCCCTCATCGCGGATTTCGACTTCGACCCCCTGGGCAAATTTCAACCGGGCGCTGAAGTCCCGGGGCACGGTGTAGCAGGCCCGTCGGTCGGGCAGGCTTCCTGAAGCAGCAATTTCCACCGGGCCGGTGCGATCGAGGCCGAGGGCCCACAGGGCGATGTCGAGATGGTGGGCTCCGGTGTCGGTCATTTCGCCCCCGGCGTAATCAAACCAGTACCGGAAATTGTAATGGCACCGCTCGGGAATGTACTCGGTGGCTGGCGCCTGCCCCTGCCACCGATCCCAATTCAGATTCGCAGGCACCGGCGTCGTGGGGAAGGGGCCCCCGGTCAGGTTTTTGCCCAGTACCACGGTCACTTTACGAATCGTCCCCAGGCGTCCCGCTTTGATCATCTCGGCCGCCCGGCGAAAACGGTGATCGTGTCGTTGCCAGGTTCCCACCTGCACCACCCGTCCAGTTTCGGCCACCACCTCGCGGATGACCCGTCCCTCATCAACCGTCAACGTCAGCGGCTTTTCGACGTAGACATCCTTGCCAGCCCGGCAGGCGTCGATCGTCATCTTGGCGTGCCAGTGATCGGGGGCTCCGATCAGGACCACATCGATATCGTCACGCGCGATCAGATCGCGATAATCCTCGCAGAGAGCGGCGGCGCTGTTGAAGCTGGCACGCGCCTGTTCGCGCACATGGCGATCGACATCGCAGATGGCGTACACGTCCCCCATGGCCGTCGCCTCGCGCGTAATCACCGAACCCTGATAACGCATGCCGATCGCGCCGATCCGCCAGCGTTCGTTTGGCGATTTCACGACCGGGGCCGCGTTCAACAGACTCGCAGTCGTCACAGGCAGCACGACCGCACCGGCAGACAATCCGCCGAGTTGCTTCAGAAATGTGCGACGCGGGAGATTAGGCATACGGGGGAACTCCGTTCAGGAAACACGTTTTCGGCGCGGAATGTGTGCCGCGGCGAACGCCTGCTGTAAATGCTTCGCACAACTCTGGGTGGCTGCGACGGGGTCGTAACCCGGTCGCCGAAAGACCTGTGAACTGACTTCGCAGCACACATCGCCTCGGTAGCCCCCGTCATGAAACCGGGTGAGAATCTCGGAATAGTCCACGGTGCCGACTTCTCCCGGGAGGGCGAATTCGGTGCGATCCCCAACAGCCTTCACATCCTTCACGGCGATCTGCACCGTCAACGGCAGTGCCGTCGCCACGGTTTCCGCGATCGACAAGTCCCGCATGGCGTAGTGACTGTAATCGTAGACCATCCCCAGCCAACGGGATTTTCCCAGTTGTTCGTAGAGCCAAGCCGCATCTCGAGGCTGCGACATAGCCCCGCTGCGGTGGGGTTTGACCGCGATCACCGTCTGACTCGACTCGGCCGTGCGGAGCCAGTCTCCGACCCGGTCCACCAGCAACGCCTTCCGCTCGTTCCAGGTTCCACCTCCCAGAACAGTCTGAATCAATGGCGGACGTTCGGGGGCCAGGTCGTGTGCCAGATCGGCAGCCCGTTTGAGACGTTCCAGCGTCGCCTGATGCTCAGTCGCGACAGCAGACGGGGGAATGTCCTCCATCAGGGAAGTCAGCGTCAGGCCTTTGTCAGACAGCATCTGTCGGATCGATTTGCGGCGTTCCTGGTTGAGCCGGGTCGGTGCCGAATCCCAGTCGGGCATCAGTGACAACTCGAGACTGTCGAAACCCGAAGCGGCGATCAGTCGAATGGCTTCTTCGACCGTCAAGCCCGGCATGCCGTAGTTGCCGATTCCCAGCGTCAAACCCTGGGGACGCTCTGGACCTGCCAGCAGTTTGCCTGGTGGCAACACCGCACAGGTGAGCGCCGCCCCCACTTGGCCGCAGAACGCTCGTCGTGTCAAACTCAGCGACATTCAAAGGTCCTCGCCGAAGTTCTGCGAATCGCCGTAATTGCCAGGGCACTCGTGGTCGGGCCCACGTAATCGTGCAAGGATGATAACACACGCCGGCTGAAATGTCCGCCTGCCCGTTGGCCGCGCGCTCACGGCTTGCCGGCGTTATCGGGCAGCAATCAGCAGTCCCGGCCTCGTCAATTCGCAAACCAGAGCCGGCACTGAATTTCACGCTGGTCCTGCCGGAATCAACCTGACCGCACATGGACTTGAGTGGTGGTGGAAGTCAATGC
>JAFEBR010001025.1 GCA_018242565.1 Planctomycetota bacterium
GAATTTGACGCCAACGTCCGCGTCTACTTCCTGGGCGAAGGGGCGGGCTACCAGAACTCACTTGGATACTACACCACACCGTCATCTGAAGGTTCGTCAGGTGATTCAAAGGAAGGCTCTGAGTACAAGTCCGAGTCATCCGAATCGAAAGAAAAGGAATTGGCGAGCACTTCCAATGGGGAACAGAAGTACGACAAAGGCTTGCTGGGTGAAACCAATGCCAAGCTGATCTTCCCGAACGCCTCCAGCAACAATTCGTACCTCAACGATGGTGGCAAGGACAAAGATCAACGTACGGCTTCAGCTCCGCTGCAGGCCGGTGACTTCGTGAATCTCGGCAAAATGAAAGCGGGCGAAATCTTCAATCCATTCGTGATTTCGAACGGTGCCGCGGGGGGCACTTCGGTCTTCACCGGAGATGTCTCGAAGAATTCGGACCACATTCAACACTTCGTGGCATTGGCCATCACTTCGATCGCCAACAATCCGTACCTGATCTTCGGTGTTGAAGATATGAAGGGTGGTGGCGACCGGGACTACAACGACGTGCTGTACGCCGTGGATCTGGGTAAATCCAATCTGCATCACCTGGCATCAGCCAGTGTTCCGCTGCCCTCTTCGACCGTGGCTGTGTTTGGTCCGCTGGTGTGCCTCGTCTGGGCGGCCGCTCGCCGTCGTTTGCGTAACACGCCTGTCGCCGAGTAGACGTTTCGAAACCAGTTCGTCCCTGATGAACTGGAGAAGTGCTCGTCCTCGCCGGGCGGCAAGTTTTGTGTCGTCCGGCCAGTGACGGGGCTGAGGGAGCCGAGGTGGATGCGTATCCTCTCGGCTTTCTGCTTTCATGCGGCCACTTTGTCTCTCTACCGCAGTGATCACGCCCGCCCCGGCCAGGCGGGCCCAGCAGCCATCGTCGACCGAAGCGGATTTCCACGACCTCTCTGCCAGGCCCGGTCATGAACGGGGGCAGTCCGTTTCAGAATCGCGGATCATCCATCGGAATCGGCCTCGCCCCGCGCCATCTCTCTCTGGCCGTGTCACGCTTCAATCCCCTGCGTGCTGGCTATTCATCGAAACACAAACATCGAGTGCAATTTCGCCAACAGCCGGTACACTCGAATCTTCTCGCGGTAGACAGGACGCTCGTGCTGTGGCATTCCCGCCCGTACTGAGTCGCGAACGATGAGGGCCCCGCCGGGGGCCCGTCTCCCCGCCAACTGGACAGGTGCAAACATGAGTTGGGACGTGATGCTCTTTAACACACGCGGCCAGAAGCCTCCGCCGCTGGACCAGTTGCGCGAAACCGACATCGCCCCCCTCGGTCCGGCGCCGGAAGTCCGCGAGCGATTGTCTAACCTGCTTCCCGGTATTGACTGGTCCGATCCCACCTGGGGAGCTTATCAGGGGCCGGGGTTCTCGATGGAATTCAATGTCGGCAACGACGAGACTCTCCGCAGCCTGATGCTCCATATCCGCGGCGGCGGAGATGCCATCGCCGCAATTGTCGCAATCGCGCGCCCGCTGGCCTGGTCCGTCCTGGATTGTTCTCGCGGAGAATTCCTCGATCTCGACAATCCCTCCCCAGCGGGCTGGGAACAGTTTCAGGCGTTCCGCGACCAGGTCCTCAAGCAAGTCGAAGACCCCGGCAACGCCTGACGAACCCCGCCCCCCCAACCGACTTGAACGCCAGTGCCCACGTCAACTGCCATTTTCTCGAAAGGTGCCGCTATGTCCCGCGTTCGTGTTGAAGGTTTTACGATCTCGCTCGACGGATTCGGGGCCGGCCCGGATCAAGACCTGAATCATCCGCTGGGCGTGGGGGGAACCGAACTGCACCAATGGCTGGTCCCGACACGCACATTTCAGCAGGCGTTGTTCGGAAAAGACGAAGGCACAACGGGAATTGATGATGAGTTCGCCGCCCGGGGATTTCACAACGTCGGAGCCTGGATCCTCGGTCGTAATATGTTCGGTCCGGTTCGCGGTCCCTGGCCCGACCTGAACTGGCGGGGTTGGTGGGGCGACACACCGCCGTATCACGTCCCCGTTTTTGTGCTCACGCACCATGCGCGTCCACCGCTCGAAATGCAGGGGAACACCACGTTTCATTTCGTAACCGGCGGTCCTCACGAGGCGCTCGACCGAGCCCGCGCCGCGGCAGGCGACCAGGATGTGCGGATTGGCGGGGGTCCGCACACGATCCGCCAGTATCTGCAGGCCGGCCTGATTGACGAATTGCATATTGCGATTTCGCCTGTGCTGCTGGGGCGTGGCGAGTCTCTGTTCGCCGGCCTCGATCTCCGAGCGCTGGGATACGAATGCGTCCAATTCATCCCGTCCGCAAAGGCCACCCATGTCGTCCTGTGCCGTCGAGAATCGACGGCCCGTTGATGCACGGACACTGGGCTCGCCGGGAATTCCTCCGGGCGCTCGAATTCCCGCATGCCGGGCCTCCAGCAGTCACTGTCTCGCTCCCCGTCGACACACTTGCCCGACCGGTGCTGCCCATTCAGGCAGTACTTCGCGGGCAGGCACCGGCGTGTACCGAGGGAGAATCGCCGTGTGAGCCCCCGGCCAGTCTCAAGAAAACAGGTGCTCCAGCGGTTGGCCATCGGCCAGTCGAATCGGGCGGTTGGTCTGGTCGTGGATCTCTTGCGCGGGATTAATTCCAAACCGCCACAACACCGTGGCGGCCAGGTCGGCAGGTGACACGGGGTCGCGATCCGGGTACGCGCCGATCTTGTCGCTGGCGCCATGCACCTGCCCCCCACGAATCACTCGGGACTGATGTTCACTCGGGACCGACGGAATTTTCCCAGGACGATTTCACGGTCTAAGCGATTCGCTTCATTGACGAGGAAAAACCGACTGAGATCCTCGAACGGAGTGTCATTTGACAATAACCAGACCTCGCCATCGGCAAACGCCACGTGAAAACCCAATGGCGACTGGCCTGAAATCCCCTGGCCAACGGGATCGTTAATCGTGTGCGGCATTGTTCGAATATCGAAATCCCCCGGGGCCATCCAGTGCACTGTAGAATTGCGGACTTCCACCAGGACGATAGCCGCGCCGGGAGCATCCGTCAGAGGGATCGACGTACCGTCTCCGAAAACGGTTCCGGGACCGGTGACGGCCAGGATCGTTGTCGCATCTTCGGATTTTGGAGGGAAATGCCCGTCATCGCCTGTCGCAGCGTTATCCTCGTACCGGATTGAATGACCAAGTTTAGTGAAAAAATATCCGCCCCTCGGTGCAAATCGCAAATTGCGAGGATGTTGCCAAGACTCCCGGTAATCACAGTGATCGACGTATGGGATTGGCAGCGAATGGTCTGCCAACCATGTCCGCCAACTGAGCAGCCGTTCGCCGCTTTCCGCGACAATGTCGCACATGGGATCATGGCCGCTGATCTTTGATTGAGCGGACCAATTCTGCATCTCCATAATCACCTGGCGAAATTTAAGCGCCGTCATGTGTGCCCGTTCATATTCGTGCGCAAGATGCAATTGCTGAAGGGCCGGCAAGACAAGCGTGATCGCTAAAAGAACGACGCCTGCGACGACGCCTGCTTGTAACCATCGGTTGCGGACTGATGCGTCGATGGTCATCGCGATTTTCGCCGAGGGATCGTGGGGATTCCAACTCAGCTTAACTCACCGGGCTGAGCGGCTAAATACCAATTAC
This sequence comes from Planctomycetota bacterium, assembly GCA_018242565.1. Classification (GTDB taxonomy): domain Bacteria; phylum Planctomycetota; class Planctomycetia; order Planctomycetales; family Planctomycetaceae; genus JACQFH01. Next base: position 3,685 of record JAFEBR010001025.1, read on the forward strand.
CGAAAATTACTCTGTTCACAACTTGGCGGCGATCCTGTGGATATTCGGTGCTCCATCGCGGCTGGCACAGCCAACCCTGCGGAACTTCGGCCGGCCGAGTTTCTCAGAATAGCCGAGTCCCCGCTTACGGCCACCGTGGTGGTCCAGAAAAAGGGCTCACGCCAAGCCGCGAAGGCGCAAAGATTCCGCGGCATCGCGACCTGTTGCCAGTCAGACGCGAAATTGACGAATCAGCCGTGTATCCGCAAACGATCAGACGATCCGGGCAAGACGTCTGCCAACCGGTTTCGACAGTGCCCAAACTCCTTTGCGCCTTTGCGGCTTTGCGTGAGCCGATTTCTTCAAACCGTTCACCACTCGAAATCGTAGGTGCACAGCGGATCTGCTTCACCTCAGTCGTGTACGTCCCTCACAGTCCTGAATCATTGAGCACCACGGCGTCCCGCGAGAACTTTTTCGAATGGATGGGCCACAGCCACGGGCTTGTCAATGGGCAGGATAAAGATTTGAGATGGCCTGCGGCAGGTGTTTCTGAGAGCTACGCACAGGGCGCGCCCTCTTGTCGCTGCGCGACACAGGCGCATCTCGGGCGTTGGGAGCAACCGTGATGGACCGATCCGAGAATTCGACCTTTAAGTTATTGCCCGCATTCTTGGCGAATGCGGCTACGATGCGGCGGTCGGGACGGTTTCCGAACGAACGAGATTGAGTCGCCGTCCGAGTTCCATTACTGTCGGCCTTGTAGCGTCTGGTGCCACGATATAGATTGAAATCATGAGCACCATCGCACAAGAACTGGCAGCAAAACTTCAGACCTTAGACGGCCCTACGGCGATCGCATTGGAGCGAGTGGTTCGCGACGCCATCGATCTGGCGAGCCGAGAAACGGCGCCGCTGGCCGAGTGGCCGGTCGGATTTTTCGATCAAATCCGCGATGCCTGGGGTGATGAGCCGTTTGAACGCCCGCAGCAAGGTGAACTGGAAGTTCGCGAGGATTGGTGATGCGCTGGCTCCTCGACACAAACGCCTGGATCCAGATCTTAAAGCGACCGGGAGGGAAGCTGGAACAAGATGTGTTGGCACACGCCCCTTCCAAAATCGTCCTGTGCTCCATCGTGAAAGCCGAATTGTGGCACGGCGCAAACAAATACGCGAGCCGAGAACGGCGCCTTGAGGCGCTCGAACGGCTGTTCGCGTCCTTCGTCTCCTTCCCGTTCGATGACGCTGCCGCGCGCCACTATGCCGACATTCGGCATCATCTGGAGCAAAGTGGCTTGGTGATTGGCCCGAACGATCTAAAGATTGCCGCTGTCTGCCGCGATCGTGGCCTGACGTTGGTCTCGTCAAATGTTTCAGAATTCCGTCGCGTCCCAGGACTGCTGATCGAAAACTGGTCGGAATAAGGACCAGCGAAATCTGCGGCGATCCGGTCCGGTGAGGAAAACGAGTCCCTGTGGCGGCCATGCCCCCGTCTCACTTTTTCGGTTGCCGCAATGAATCCCGTCAGCCTCCGGCGAGTCGCGGTCTCCGCCGCGTCGTACGGCAGTTTCTGGCTACCGCAATCAGCCCTTGTCACGATTCAAGGGATTCGGGCCCATACGAGGGCGCTCGGATTGACCGGATGCGAACCACGAATCGCCGACGTTTAGAGCGGCCACAGCGGATTCTCGATGGCCCTCCCCCCTTCGTGCAGATCGGTGCTCGATCGCGGCATGCAGAGCCTGCCCTACGAAATTTTGGCCGGCCGAGATTCGTAGATAAGCTCAATCTCCGCTCACGACCACAGAGGTTTTTCCCGACAAAAAGTCTCACGCCAAGCCGTGAAGACGCAAAGATTCCCCGGCATCGCGAACTGTTGCCAATCAGACGGAAAATTGACGAATCGCCGGAGAGTTCGCGATCGCTCGGCCGATCCGGGCACGACGTCTGCCAAACAGTCTCGACAGTGCCCAAACTCCTTTGCGCCTTTGCGGCTTTGCGTGAGCCGATTTCTTCAAACCGTTCACCACCCGAAATCGTAGGGACACAGCGGATTTGCTTCGCCTCAATCGTGTGTGGCCCGGACAACCTGGGATCGTCGCGCACCACGCCGCTGCGAGAGAACTTGTTCGAACGGTGTCAGCCACAGCCACAAGCGTGTCAACGAGCGGGATGAAGGTTTGCAGTGGCCAGCGGGATGTGTGTCTGACAGCAAAGCGCAGGGAGCGCCCTCTTGTCGCTGCGCGACACCGACGCCTCTTGGGCGTCGGTGCCACCCGGCATGTCGATCAACCAGTCAGCTGACACTGGCCGGTCGCCAAAGTGCAGTTGAACGGGCAGTCAGCTGTGACAATCGCAATTCACTTCGTCTTGACCGGGGGAGCCGGACGTTCCGGAAGTCGCTTCGGTTGCTCGCGGATCTTCTTCAGAACCTCTTCCACGGCCCGTTCGAGTTGCAGGTCACGACCGGCGATCACCGATTTCGGGTCGTTCTCGAGGTCGATGTCCGGATCGACGCCGTAACCTTCGATAATCCAGCGACCGTCAGCCGAGGCAAAGCCGAATTCGGGAACGTTCACGGTTCCCCCATCAACCAGGGGGCCGCGGTTCGTAATCCCGATGACTCCGCCCCATGAACGCTTGCCGATCAAGAGACCGAGTTTCGCCTGCTTGAACATGGCGGGGAAAATGTCGCCGTCAGAGGCTGAGTTCTGATTCAGCAGGCAGACCAGGTGGCCGTGGAAGACTCGCGACGGATAGGTCGTGGCCGAGTCGTTGGTCCGGGCAAAACCGGTGGCCAGCAATTCACGGCGGAGACGCTCGATGAGAATCTGCGACACATTGCCACCGCCGTTACTGCGCACATCGACGACCAGCCCCTCCTTGCGGATTTGCGGATAATACCACTTGATGAATTCGCGAATGCCTTCGGGCCCCATGTTGGGAATGTGAATGTAACCCAGTCGCCCCTCGGACAGGCGCGTCACCCGGTCCCGATTGGTCGTAATGTAATCGAGATAACGCAGATCGGTCTCGGAAGAAATCGGCTGGAACGTGATCGTCCGCGCACCGCCCGCCTCGGGCTTCGCATTGACCATCAACTGCACCGGCCGATCGGCCTTGTATCTCAGCAGACGGTACGGATTGTCGTTAGCGGCGAGTTCTTCGCCATCGATCGCCAGCACGTAGTCCCCTTCCTTGACGTCAACGCCCACTTCGGTCAACGGGGAACGGTACAGGCCTTCTTCGTTCTGACCCTTCAGAATGCGAGAGATCTTGTAGCGGCCCGCGGCGGCATCGAGCGTGAACTCGGCTCCTGGCAGTGCCACCTGCGGACGCTTGGGAATTTCCCAGTCGCCCCCCGAATTGTAGGCATGGCCCACATTGAGTTCCGAGATCATTTCGCCAATTACGTAGTTGAGGTCCGAGCGGTGCGCCACATGCGCCAAGAGGGGGCGATATCGGCTCCGCAACGCGTCCCAGTCGTAACCGTGAATGTTGTCCACGTAAAAGAAATCACGAAACCGGCGCCAGACCTCGTCGAAGATCTGCTCCCATTCCTGGGCGGGAACGCGGTCCACCGCCATGCTGGCGATCGACACCGGCTTTTTGCCGTCCTTCCCTTTGGGTGATGCGTCATGCAGGTGAAACGCCGGCCCCTGCTTGACCAGCAACTTGGAACCGTCGAACGACAACGCGTAGTCATCCGCTCCTTCGGCTAACACCGTCTCTTTGCGATCGGCCAGCGAGAAGATCCGTAACTCGGGCTTCGACTCGGCTTCGCGACCGTAATAGAAGCCTCCACGCCGGATGTAGAGCAGATGCCCTTTGTTGGCCGCCAGGCCCCCATAATTCTCGGCAGCCACCGGCACGCGCACGACGCGTTCCGCCAGTCCGTCGAAGTCGATCACAATCGGGGCTTTTTCTTTCGGCGCTTCGCCCTCTTTGGCGGGCCCCTTCTCTTTCGCTTTATCGGCCTCTTTCGCGTCGTCTTTGCGTTCCGCCAGCTTGACCTCGTCGCTTTCGGGCGGAAACGGATTCTTGACGTCTTTGCGCAGGGCGAGAGCGAAAATGCCAGTGGAACGATTCAACAGGAAATTCGATTCGATGCCGCCCCCCTGGGGCGCGAACTCGCGTCGACTCAAGAAGAACAGGTAATTCCCATCGGGATCCCAGGCCGGGTCGAACTCGTCAAAAATCTCGTGCGACACGCGTCGCGGCTGTTCCTGGCCGACGCTCCAGACGAACAGCGAACGGGTATCGTTGGATTCGCTCAAACTGAACGCCAGGTGCGTGCTGCAGGGGGACCAGGTGTAATCGTCCACCTGACCGCGAGCCTCGTCGGCGATTTGCACGACCGATTTGTCGGCCAGTGTGAGCACAAAGATCTTGCCGTCTTTATCGGAAAACGCGAGCCGTTTTCCGTCGGGCGACCAGGCCGGAGCATATCGCATGGCCTTGCCTCCCTGCGTGAGCTGTTCTGGTTTGCCAGTGCCCTCCTGATCGACCAGATACAGTTCTTCCTCGCCAGTCGCGTCAGAGAGATAGGCGATCTTGCTGCCATCGGGCGACCAGCGGGCCGCTTTGTCGTGCGCTCCCGATGAGCGAGTGAGATTGCGGACCACCCCTTTTTCAATTGGTGCCGAGAAGATGTCGCCCCGGCCCACAAACAAGGCCCGCTCTCCCTTGGGACTGAGCGAGAAGTCTTCGATCAGACCCGGGGTGACCGCCATGCGTGAAGGTCGTCGGGCCAGGGCATCGGTGGGAACCGTAATGGGGATGGGCTTCGACTGTCCGGCGGCGATGTCGTAGAGATACAGTTCGCCCCCCAGCTCGTACACGATCCGTCCGTCGTCGGCGGCACTGGGCCAGCGGACATCAAACTCGGTGCTCTTGGTCAGTTGTTTCACCGCTTTGGTGCGGGGATCAAATTCGAACAGATTGAGCGTCCCGGTGCGGTCCGAGGCGAAATAGATTTTGTCGCCGATCCACATCGGGTCGCGCTCGGTACGGGGCGAGTGGGCGACCGGTTCGATCGCCGAGGTCGCCAAATCGAAAATGAACAGGTCCTGGGCCCAGCCCCCCTGGTACCGCTTCCAGGTGCGGAAGTCGCGAGTCAATGGCGAGTAGACCACCTTGGTCCCGTCGGGCGAGAGCGCCCCGCCCCCCGAAACGGGCATCGGCAGCGCTTGCGGCAGACCACCTGTTGTCGCCACCGTGTAGAGTCGGGTATCCGTCAATGTCCAGCCTTCGCGCATCGAGCGAAACACAACCGACTTGCCGTTGCCCGTCCAGCCGTAGACCTGGTTGTCGTAGCCCCAGCGATCGGGCAGCGGCCCGCGTGCCGGATAGTAAGTCAATTGCCGCGGCTCGCCTCCGGTCGCCGGGATGACATAGACCTGCTCATCGCCATCGTACTGTCCGGTGAAGGCGAGTTGCTTGCCATCGGGAGAGAACTTGGCAAACAGCTCGAGGCCCGGATGCACCGTAACACGCGTCGCCAGGCCGCCGCTGGCCGGAGCCGTCCACAGGTCCCCGGCATAGGTAAACACGACCGTGTTGCCATGCAAGTCGGGAAAACGCAGCAGTTTCGTCTGAGCCTGCAAGCCACGGCCTGTCCCCATCCAAACGATGGCAGATAGCACCATCACCAAAGTCCAATTCTGCACTCGGCTGATCATGGTTCAATTCTCGGAAGTTGTTGGAAGGAGCACCGCCAAGGCGGAAAAAGTACCAGAAATCGGCGTTCAGCTTACGCAGCGATCACCGCCGCGACAACCAAAGCGTTGCTACATATGTTGATGTGAGTTACAGTCACACCGGCAGCCTGCCGCACGCCAGCACACCGCGACGCGTGACCGCAGGGTCAGCCCCGTCCGTCCGCAGATCGCCGTTTCCTCCGCCACGAGCACGTTCAACCCTATGCCCCTGCCCCCTGCCCTCATTAACCGCCGCAATCTGTTGCAGATTGGATATTCGACGGCACTGGGTGCCAGCCTGGCCGGCTGGGGGGCCGCTCGGGGCAAGGCGGGCGAACGCCAGGATTCCCGTCCGGCGGCGATCACTCCTCGAGCCAAGTCGGTCCTGTTTATCTTTCTGTTCGGCGGCCCCAGCCAACTGGATACGTTCGACCTGAAACCACAGGCCCCCGCCGAGGCGCGAGGCGAGTTTCAGCCGATCAGCACGTCGATTCCCGGGGTTCAGATCTGTGAACATCTCCCCCTGATGGCGCAACGCCTGCAGCATTGGTCTTTGATTCGGTCGATGACCTGCAACCCGGGATTTGGCGACCACCGCCTGGCTGTGCATGGTCTGCTGGGCGGTATCGATGAACTCCCCGCCGGCGCGGGGCTGGCGGCCTCCCGTCGCGACTGGCCCTCCTGGTGCAGTGTGGTGGAACTGCTGCGCAGCGGACCGCCGGGCCTGCCCGCCAGTATTGCCCTGGCCGGCGAAGTCGTCGATCCGGGTACGGGTCTCTATCCCGGACAGAATGCCGGACTGCTGGGCCCGCGTTACGATCCGTACCAGGTGCGCGACAATCCCGCCGACGCCAAGTACCGGGTCGATGCCAGCCTGGCTCTGCCGGCCGGAATGTCGATCGACCGACTCGACTCCAAACGAGCCTTGCTCGCCAGCCTCGAACGGCAACAGGGCAGTCTGGAAGCCGCGCTCCAATCGAATTCCTACGAGAACTATCGCAGTGACGCCTTCCGCGTGTTGACCAGCGGCCGACTGTCACAGGCTCTCGACCTCGCCGCCGAAGCTCCGGCGGTGCGCGATCGCTACGGTCGGCACCTGTTCGGACAATCTCTGCTGATGGCCCGGCGCCTGATTGAAGCGGGCATTCCGATCGTGCAGGCCAATGTCAGTTATCAGGCACTCTGGGACACTCACTACAACAACTTCGTGGGGCTACGCGATCTCTTGCCCCACCTCGATCGGGCCGTCTCGAATCTGACCGACGATCTCGCGGCCAGCGGCCTGCTCGACGAAACGCTGGTCGTGATGATGGGGGAATTTGGGCGGACCCCCAAACTGGTGGTACCGGATGGCAAGATCCCCTATTTCACGAGCGCGGGCCGCGATCACTGGATGAGTTGTTTCTGGGGCATGTTCGCCGGCGCCGGCGTCCGAGGTGGCCAGGTCATCGGTCGCTCAGACGCGATCGCGGCCTTCCCGGTGACGCGTCCGTATCGCCATTCCGATGTCGCGGCCACGGTCTATACCGCGTTGGGCATCGATCCGGCGACCGAGATCCAGGACACTCAGGGGCGTCCACTCCCCCTCAATCACGGCCGGGTGATTGACGCACTGTACACCGGGATCGAGACTTGAAGTTCGTCTGGCGCGTCGTCTCGGTTCGCAGGAGTCCCACCGCCTGACGCGTCATACCGTAGCGATCAACGGGCTGTCTGCAGCCACTCGGCCACGGATTGGGTCGGCGAATCTGAGACATTTTGTATTGATTCACGCCGATTCAGCGACTAACCTTCGCCCAGTCAACCTGATCCGCCCCTTGCCGATTTTGTCCGATGC
>JAFEBR010001026.1 GCA_018242565.1 Planctomycetota bacterium
CACGCCCGGGTCCACTGCGGACGATTACGAAGTTTACGACAGCGGGCGAAGAAACGACGGGTGAGTAGTGTGAGCATGTTGATACCAGGGAATGTTGGAATGTCGGATCGATGTTGAAAAAAAATGGTGGAACCAACGGAGCAAAGGGGTTGCCCCTTTGGGCGGGGCGAATGGGAGGATGGTCCCAATCGCCGTTTCGTTTGATTGATTACTGTGTGCGTATGCGTTCCAGCGACTCGCCCAGCTGCTGATGGAAGGGGACAGCCATCGCTTCCAGCAATCGCACCGATTCCGGATCGGCGACCTGGGGATTACCTGAATTAAATGGCGGTTGCGGGTCGTACTCCATCATCAATTGGATGGCCTTTGCATAGCTCTCGTCCTTGAGCTTGGCAGCAAGCGTCAGTGCGAAGTCGATTCCCGCCGTAACTCCGGCACCTGTGATCCGATTGCGATCAACAACCACGCGCTCGGCAACCGGTTCCGCCCCGAACTTCGAGAGTTCCTGGAGCGCCAGCCAGTGCGTCGTGGCCTTGTAGCCTCGCAACAGTCCCGCCGCCCCCAGCACCAATGAACCCGTGCAAACGCTTGTGACATAAGTCGAAGCCGCGCCTCGCGCAGCGACAAAGTCGCGAACGTCCTTGTCCTCCAGGGCTGCGAGCGTGCCGTCCGTTCCGCCGGGAATGAAGAGCACCGTCGGTGCCTCGGGACAGTCCTGGAACGACAAGGTGGGAGAGACGGGAATTCCAGTGTCCGATGTGATGCGGTCCGTTGATTTCCAAACGAGGCGGGTCTTGAACTCAGGGCCCAGCAGCGAGAAGACGTGCTGCGGGCCGATCAGGTCGAGCGCTGTGAACCGCGGATAAACGAGCATCAGAATCTCGTGTTTTGCGAATTCAACGCGGGCAGGCTCGGCCGGAGTTGCGGGGACTGCGGGTTGTTCCTGACAACCGGCAAGCGCAGCGGAAGTCGCCGCAATTCCGAGTTGCAACGCGCGGCGCCGATCAATTAATGGTGTCATTGCAAAATCCTCATTTCAGCGGAGTCCGGGGAGGCGGATGGGGTCCAAGAGATTCACTTCGTTTCGAATCGTGACCGTCGCGATCGGGGAACTCGGATCCACAAATTGGCCTTCAAATCGGTCGCGGCCGTCTTCGTCCCAGACGGCCGTCAGCGCGTAGGTCCCTTCCGGAAGCCCGATTGCACCATCCCCCTGAATGGGTACGAAATGGCCGTCGCTTTCGACGATCGCGGAGATCTCACAGAGAGGTCCCTCAACATTCAGCTGATGAAAAGTGACCTCCGCACCCGCCGCAGGCCGCCCGTTTACGATTAACTGTCCGTCGACGGGATATACCGCTCGAGAATCTCGCACCGGGCGCGCGCAGCCGAAAAGCAACAGCAATCCGAGACTGCATACAGCTCGACGAGTAGCACAACGAGATAGAAACCACATCATGGAATTCCTGGGGTCCGCCGTTACCAATCCGAGATCGGTTTGTTGCTCTCGGGATCGATGACAAATTTCCACACCTGGCCGGCGACGCTTGAGCTGACCGTTCGCACGCTGCCATCCCCGAGCGAAACCAGAATGCCGTTCACATGCGGCGTACTGAACCAAGTCAGGTCGCATTGAGTCCGATCCGTAACGCCGAAATTCGTTGCGATCGGGGTCGTGCGGTCCAACGGGAGGTAGTTCAGGTCCCAATAGTGTTCGAAGAACGTCCCCGCCCATCCTGCCCACGGGCCAGTCGAGGGAAAATTACACTGGTGAACCCGTTCGGCCAGCATGATCGTGTTGGTCGATCCCCGGGGATGAAATGCCGTCGCAAACGTGTGCTTGCTAACAGTCTGAATGGCAGGGGGATCGGCCGGGGCGAACAGGACTTCATTGGTGGTATAGCTTGCCGACCGCACTTGAGTGGCCGAACCGATCGTTGCATCCGCGGGGCTGATAAAGACCGGAAGTCGCGTCTTTGAGGTCGCCGCGTCCGCCTCGAGGTACGTTTTGATAAAGGTAAATGTGTTCGCATACCGATAGGGGTCCGGCAGCCCGGCTTGGGAATTCCCGGGCAGTTTCCGATAGCTGTTCTCAAAATTGTGAATCGCGAGCGCAATTTGCTTGAGGTTATTGGCACTTTGCATCCGGCGTGCAGCCTGCCGCGATTGCTGGACCGCAGGCAACAGGAGCGCCAACAACACGGCGATCACTGCGATACACACGAGCAGTTCCACAATCGTGAATCCGCGATGCCCGGCCCAGAGTGAGTCTCCGGGCGCGGGCCGCCTGATGAATGGTGTCATCACACCAAGGCTTCCTTCGTCGAAAACTTTTGCGTCCCTATGCGACGACGCAGCCGCCAGAACCCCGCACAAACCGACACCGACAGCCACAACGCCAGCGACGAAGTTTCAGGAACCAGGTTCGCGGTCAGGTGAAAATCCCCAAAATTCTCTCCCACCGTGGCGGACGGATCCAGAAGGGTCAATGCCTGCCCAATCAACAAATCGCCGTCAATCTTGAGCGTCTGAGAATCAGCAACGATTGTCGCGTTGCCGATGTCCGCCCAGACCGAATTCAGGAAGTCGATGTTACTCGTCAGAACCAGACCAGAAAGAGTGTTGCCGTCCTGGATCTGTCCGGCGCGGCCGGGCACATACCGCAGGGCAAAATCACCGTAGAGCAACGAGCCGGGAAATGGGCCCGTCCAGCGTTGCAGGTCAGTCAATGCAATCTGGGCACCCAGCGTTTGGTTGCCGACAAAGTAAATCCCGTCATTGGATGGGGACCAGTTTCCGAGAACGTTGCTGGGATTGACATCGAGCGTGGTTTCCTGTGGGGACCGAGTCACACCCGGCGTGCCCGGAAATGGAACAGGAACCACTCCCGAAGGGCGAATTGGGTCGATCAATCCGACAGTCGATGAGCCTTGTACGAAGGGCGCGTTGCCGGGAGCCGACGCGGACAGGGCCTGGGCGCGCGTCGTATTCTCATTGAAGTAGGCGTTAAACGTACTGATGCTATCCGCCAGCCCTTCCTTGATCGTCATCGTCGCTTGTCCGCCGTAAATCGGCCCGGCTTCAGCGTGTGGCACTGCCGTTTCAATCGCAACGAGAGCGCAGAGCACCGCCGACGCGCGATAAAAGAATCGAATTCGTTTCATTCGTTTGGTCTCCCTGTTTGTACGGAGTTGGAATTGTGTGCGCGATGTCCGTCCGCAGCCGGCGAGTCGCGGTGGAAATCAGATTGTCATTAAGCGGTTCGCGAGAGACGGCGCCCGCCGGCGAAGACGAACGCGACCGCCATCCCCCCCACGAACATCACGATCGAGGATGGCTCCGGCACGGCATACGATGTCAGTTGGAAACTGCCGACGTTGAGCCCATCCTGAAATCCCCACGCGTCATGGAATTCCGGAGATACGACCAGATCACCGCTCAGGGTGAACACTCCGCCGGTGAAGCCAACGGACACATTCGTCGTGTCAAACAGCGTTGCCGGGAAGAGCAGATTGTTGGTGAGATACCAGCCACTGGTTCCACCTGACACGAACCGGCTGGCATCGTACTGAAGGGTCAGATCGCCGAACCCCAGCCACACCGATCCTGTGTCGATCATGGCCTGATTCGAGTACCAGAAACTCGTCGCCCCGGTGGTTCCAATCACCCCGGTCGCCGTACCCGTAATATCCGCCGGATCGAACGCGAACGTCGTCGACTCGGCTCCCCTGCCGGGCGGCTGGGCGCCGATCGGATCGCGGCCGTTGACCCCGTACAGAAGGCCATCCGACGACGGGCGAACCCAGCCGGCGCGAATGTCGTTGAAGTTCACGACAGGCGGGTTCGGCTGGGGCCGGAAATCGAGGACCGAAAGCCCCGCCGCCTGGGATGGCGTAAAATGCCGGGCGAACTCCATGAACGTCTGGCCGGGCGTGAGATTCACTCCGAAGTACGCCAGGTAGTCAGCGTCCGCTCCGTTGGCGATCGCGTTACCGTCGAGGTTCAGAGTCAAGCTCCCTCCGCCAACGATTACCGTTGCGCCGCGCGCGGTTGCGGCGACTGGGCCGAGGTGATTGACGAACAGGGCCACTGCGGCCAGCGCACACCATCGCAGAATTCTATTTCTCATGAACTCTCCAGCGCTTGCTGGCTTATTGATAATACA
>JAFEBR010001027.1 GCA_018242565.1 Planctomycetota bacterium
AACCGGATTTCACCCACGAATTCTGGTGAGGAGGCAACTTTTCAGACCCGTCTTCTTAAGACTTGCGGAATTACTTGCAACGGTCGCGACCAGCGGTCAAAATCAATTGCACATTAGCAATGGGTGTCTGACACGGACAAGACAGTGGCGTTTCGAGCAAGTAACCGGGCATGTCGGAACTCACAGAAATCCTCAATCAATTCGAACAAGGAAACCGCGATCACCAGCGGCGGTTTCTCGAATTGGTTTATGAAGAGTTGCGTGCCCTCGCTCAGACCAAACTGGCCAGCGAAGACCCCGGCCAGACACTGCAACCGACGGCGCTCGTCCACGAAGCCTGGCTGCGACTGACCAACGGCAGCCAGCCGCAGATTTGGCAGACCCGGGCCCATTTCTTCGCGGCCGCCGCCGAGTCGATGCGCCGCATTCTGGTCGATGCCGCCCGGCGCAAGAGAACCGTCAAACATGGCGGAGAATTCACGCGGATCCAGTTCATCGAGGAGTTGATTGAAGCCCGTCCCGAACGGACCCCGGAAGATGACCTGATCGCTCTCGATCTGGCGCTCACGCAATTGGCCGGGGCCGATTCGCAAGCTGCACGCCTGGTGGAACTCCGCTATTTTGGCGGGCTGTCGAACAATGACGCGGCTGATTCCCTGGGGATTTCGGCCCGAACGGCCGGTCGCCTGTGGGGTTTTGCCCGGGCCTGGCTCCATCGCGAACTGACCCGCGCTCCCGCGACCCCTCGATCTCTCTAGGCCCGATCCATGCGCGAACGCGACATTTATCTGGAAGCGGTCGACATCAGCGATCCGCGGGCGTTGCAGCATTTTCTCGACGAGGCGTGCGCGGGCGATGCCGCCTTACGACAAAATGTGGAGGAATTACTCAATTCCAACGCTGCGGCGGGCTGTTTTCTCGACACGCCTCTCGATTGGCCGGCCGAGATCGAGCCCCCGCCCGATTCGACTCCCGCACACGATCACCGCGCCGCCGAGACTCTTGCAGACACAGCCGACCCTGTGCTCGGCACGGTGATCGCCGATCGCTACACCGTACAGCACGTCCTGGGGCGTGGTGGCATGGGCACGGTCTACGCCGCCTGGCAGACGGCGCCGGTCAGGCGCCACGTGGCCCTCAAGCTGATCCGGGGCGGTCTCGATTCGAAATCGGTGCAACTCCGGTTCGAAGCCGAACGGCAGGCGTTGGCGCTGATGGATCATCCCCAAATTGCACGGATTTATGACGGAGGCACGACGGCCAACGGGCAACCCTATTTTGTGATGGAACTCGTGCCCGGAATTCCCATCACGCGATTCTGCGACGAACACGAGCTCGATCTTCACGGACGTCTGGAATTGTTCAACTCAGTCTGCGAGGCGGTGCAGCATGCCCACCAAAAAGGGATCATCCACCGCGATCTGAAACCGAATAACGTGCTGGTGGCGCATCTCGACGGCCGGCCGACCGCCAAGGTGATTGACTTCGGCGTGGCCAAAGCCTCGCAACAGCGCCTGACGGAAGAGACGATTGCCGAGTGGGGGACAATTATTGGCACCCCGGATTACATGTCTCCCGAACAGGCCGGTGGCTCGACACACGATATCGACACCCGGGCCGACGTGTATTCTCTCGGTGCGATTCTGTACGAACTGCTGACCGGAACGCCCCCGTTTCGACTGTCGGCCGAGGAACGAAACGACATTCTGACCACCCTGCAGCGAGTTCGCGAATCGGACCCGCCGCGCCCCAGTGCAAAGCTGCAACAGGCTCTCGACCGCTCGGAAATTGCCCGCCGACGCGGCGCGGAACCGGCAAAACTAACTCGTGCCCTGCAGGCAGAACTCGACTGGATCGTGCTGAAGGCGCTGGAAAAAGACCGCGCCCGCCGCTACGAGACGGCCAGCGGCCTGGCCGCCGATATCAAACGCTTTCTCAACGATGAGCCGGTCGTGGCACGCCCCCCCACGGCAGGCTACCGAGTCCGGAAACTGATCCGCCGGAACAAATTGATGGCCGCCGCGATCGTGGCGGTTCTGGCATCGTTAATGATCGGGATCTCGGTCAGTGTCTGGCAGGCGGTGCGGGCCGAGCGGGAATCGAAACGCGTGGCGAGTGTCCTCGACGAACTGCGCGGAGCGGCACCGGCGTTCGCCGAGCAGGCCCGCGGCCTGGCGCTGCTGGGGCGCTTCACTGAAGCCCGGGAGAAACTCGCCTACGCGTCGAAACTGCGTCCCGACGTGGGGGAGTATCATGTGGCTCGGGGAGATTTATGGCAGAGCGAATTGCGTCTGGCCGACGCCACGGCGGCCTACCGCGCCGCCCTGTCGATCAACCCTCGTGATGACCGGGCGGCCCACAGCCTGGCGGTTTCCGAGGAATTGCTGC